>CAYZVG010000249.1:0-5101 GCA_964481595.1 uncultured Occallatibacter sp.
TGCTGCCACCGCCATCCGCCGTGATAAGTAGTCCTCGTGCCTCGGCATACAACCGCCAATCACTCCACCATGCTAAAGACTACCTGGGCGAGTTCTTCAGAAGGATCGTCAGAAAACTCGGCAAGCCCCAGGCGATCACAGCTACCGCTCACAAGCTCGCCCGAATCGTCTTTCCCATACTGAGCACAATGGAATCCTACAACGAGGGCGTATTCCACAGGTCAGAAGAGCAAACCCTACGACTCGCGGAAATGCGCCTTCGCAAGCAGGCGGCCCAACATGCGCATAGTCCTCGATTGACGACAATCCAATCCGCTCATCAAAGCTGTCGTGGCTGTTCCAGGTCACGGTCCTAAAAGGGAAGTTGACGCGGGCCTGCCTGAATAGAGACCCATTGCAAATCGGTGAACTCCGCGATTGAAGCCTTGGCGCCGAAGCGGCCATAGCCGCTGTCTTTTACGCCTCCGAAGGGCATATTCGCTTCATCGTGCACAGTCGGTCCGTTGATGTGGCAATTACCGCACTGAATCCGCGCCGCGACGCGCAAGGCGCGAGCTGTGTCGCGGCTGAAGATCGAGGCGGCAAGCCCATAGGGTGTGTCGTTGGCCACGCGAACCGCCTCCTCTTCGCCATCCACACGGATCAGCACCACGACCGGACCAAAGGACTCCTCGGCGTAGAGCCGCATGGCCGGCGTCACCAGGTCCAGCACCGTCGGCTGCATCACGGCGCCTTCTAGCTGGCCTCCCCAGAGGAGTTTGGCGCCCTTCGCGACTGCGTCCGCGACCAGCGCCGCAATGCGCTTTCCCGCATCCGCGCTGACGAGCGTTCCCAGCGCGACATCCTGACGCCGCGGATCGCCCGCCACCAGCATTGAGGCGCGCTCCACCAAGCGGGTTGCAAAAGCGTCAGCCAAGCTTTGGTCGAGCACCACTCGCTCGGTCGACATGCAGATTTGCCCTTGATTGGCAAAGGCGCCAAACCGGGCCGCGGCCACCGCATCGTCGAGTTCGGCATCGTCGAGGACGATCATGGACGCCTTGCCTCCAAGCTCGAGCAGCGCCGGCTTGAGATGCCTGGCAGCAAGCTGAGCAACGGTTCTTCCCACCGCTGTCGATCCGGTAAAGTTCACGCGCCGGACAGCGGGGTGCGCGATGAGTCTCTCGACGATGGCGGGCGCATCCTTGGGCGCATTCAAAATTACATTGACCACGCCGTCGCCTAGCCCAGCCTGGTCGAGGGCTGTGCCAATCATCCGATGCACGCCCGGCGACGACTCCGAGGCCTTCAGCACCACGGTGTTGCCGCAGGCCAGCGGCATGGCTACGGCGCGGACGCCGAGAATTACCGGAGCATTCCACGGCGCAATTCCCAGAACCACGCCGCATGGCCTGCGCAATGCTAGAGAGATGTTTCCGGGGACATCGGACGGGTTCACTTCGCCTGCGATCTGCGTGGCCATTGCGGCGGCCTCGCGCAGCATGTTGGCCCCCAAAGCTACGTTGAATCCGTACCAGGACGGAGTAGCGCCTGTTTCCTCAACGCCGGTTGCAATGAACTCCGCAGTCATGGATTCGAGAATGTCGGCGGCCTTCAGGAGGCGCCGGCGCCGCTCCGTGGGGCCGAGCAGGCTCCAGGCGGGAAACGCTGCCGCCGCGGCTTCTATCGCGGCGTCGGCATCCTCGACCGTTGCCGCGGCAACACGCGAAGCAACCGCGTCCGTGAATGGATCGTGACGATCGAAAGTGGCTCCGTTGCGCGCCGGCGCCGGCTTGCCGCCAATCAGCAACTCTACTGTTCGCATGTCTTCTCCCTTTCTTGCCTGGTTGCGTCCTGTTACACGGCATGGCTCAAGATGCCGTCCATGGGCAGGCCAACATAATTCTCCGCAAGCGACATCGCGGCTGCCGCTGAACTGGTTACGTAGTCGAGTTCCGCAAGTTGGCGGCGGCTGTCAAATGCGCTCGCCTCCGGGTGAATATGGAGCAACGACGTCATCCACCAGGAGAAACGCTGAACCTTCCATGCGCGCCGCAGGCAGATATCCGAATAGGCCCGGAGCAGATCGGGGCTGCCATTGCGGTAAAACTCGGACATGCCTTCAGCCAATACCTGCACGTCGGAGACGGCCAGATTCAGGCCCTTGGCGCCGGTCGGAGGCACGATATGAGCTGAATCGCCGGCCAGGAAAAGTTTGCCGCATTGCATCGGCTCCACCACGAAGCTGCGCATGGGCGTGATGCCTTTCTGCAGGATCGGGCCATGGTTGGGGCGCCAGCCGTCGTCGCTTTCCAGCCTCACGAAGAGTTCTTCCCAGATCCGTTCGTCCGGCCATGCGGCCAGGTCTTCGGCCGGGTCGCACTGCAGATAGAGCCGCGTCACCTGCGGCGAGCGCATGCTGAACAGGGCAAAACCGCGCGCATGATGCATGTAAACCAGTTCTTCGCGGGACGGCGCTGCTTGTGCCAAAATCCCCAGCCAGGCAAAGGGATAGATACGCTCATACATCGTGAGCGCTCCGGTCGGAATCGACGGCCGGCACACGCCGTGAAAACCATCGCATCCGGCAATGAAGTCGCAATGCAACTTCTGCTCCTCGCCGTCTTTCTCGAATCGGACAACCGGACTGCCCGCTTCGAAATCGTGCACGGAAAGATTCTGTACCTCAAACAGCGTCGCTCCGCCGGCGGCGATCCTGGCCTGAATCAGGTCCTTGACTACCTCGTGCTGAGCGTAGACGGTGATCGCGTTTCCGGTAAGCTTCTTCATATCGATACGGTGGCGCTTGCCCGCAAAGCCGATCTCGATGCCGTTGTGCAGCAAGCCCTGCGCGCGCATCCTCTCGCCTACGCCGGTGCGTTCCAGCAGGTTCACCGTACCCTGTTCGAGCACACCGGCACGCACCCGTTCCTCCACATATTCACGGCTTCGCGCCTCCAGCACCACGGATTCGATTCCGCCGAGGTGCAGCAGATGCGCCAGCATCAGCCCCGCGGGTCCAGCCCCTACAATGCCCACTTGCGTCCGCATTCGCCCCCCTTTCAGGCTCCTCTGCTTGAGTCCGTTTCTATCTCCGCCAACACCTCTTCAGCCCAGCGAAATGCGTTGTTGGCCGCGGGCAACCCGCAATAAACAGCCGCGTGCAGCAGGACTTCTTCAAGTTCCTCGCCGGTAACGCCATTGCGAAAAGCCGCTCGCACGTGCATGCGAAACTCCTCTTCCCGGTTGAGCGCCACCATCATGGCAAGCGTGAGCATGCTTCGGGTACTCCGCGGCAAAGCGGGGCGCGACCAAATCTCGCCCCATGCATAGCGGGTAATGAAGTCCTGAAATGCCCGGTTGAAACCATTGAGATTTTTGAGAGAACGATCGACATGCTTGTCGCCCAGCACTCCGCGTCTGACTTCGAGTCCCTGTTCATACCTCTCGCGCTCATCCATTTTTTTGTTCCTCTCTCAAGAACTGCAATACCGCTGCCGTGAACTGCGCCGGCGCTTCGAGGTTGGAGAGATGTGCGGCGGGCAATTCGAGATAGCGAGCCCGCGGAATGGCATTGGTCAGCCATCTAGCCTCCTCGGGAGAAGTCACAGGATCTCGATCGCCGGCAATCACCAGCGTTGGAACCTCGATTTCTTCTACGCTACCGCGCAGATCCATATCGCGAATGGCGGCGCATGTCGCGGCGTAGCCGTCTCGGTTGGCCGCTTCTACCATCAATTGAATACGTTCCGCCACGCCTGAATTCCGGTCCCGAAACTGGGGTGTGAACCAGCGCTCGACGGCGGCCGCGGCCACTGCGGCCATTCCTTCCGTGCGCACCGTTTCAATGCGCGCATTCCACATCTCAGTTGAGCCGATCCTGGCCGCGGTGTTTGAAAGCACCAGCTTCACCAGGCGTTGTGCCGCATGCACGCCGAGCCACTGCCCGATCATGCCGCCGACCGACAAACCGCAAAACACAGCGCGCTCGATGTGCAACGCGTCGAGCAGACTGAGCAGGTCCATGCCGCATTCCTGAATTGTGTAGGGGCCCGGTGGCGTGGATGAGCCGCCATGGCCGCGCATATCGTAGCGCAGCAAATGAAAGAAGCGCGAAAACCCGGCCACCTGCGGCTCCCACATGCTCAGATCGGTCCCGAGCGAGTTGGAGAGGACCAGCGTCAGCGCCTGCGGGTCTCCCGTCGTCTCGTAGTGAATGCGCACCTTATCCAGATCGGCGATTGGCATCTATGGCCTCACCTGCGCGGGCTCTGCCGCCGTGCGCCAATACTCGGCCAGCACGCGATCGATGAGTTGCTGCGCCGCTCCAGTGTGAAGAAGAGGATCGAAGAGCGCTTCAAGTTCCTCCGGTCCAAGATGCTTCGAGACATCGGGATTCTCCGCAAGCACCGCTCGCAGGCTTCTGTGCTCGGCTATGGCGCGCCGCGATGCTTCCGCCACTAACTGATGCGCCGGGCCCAATCCCAGCTTTTCCGCGAGCGCCATGCTTGCGGCTTCGGCCATCACCAGTCCCTTGGTCAAATCGAGATTGGCGCGCATTCTCTCCGGATGCACTTCCAACCCGGCTACCAGCGCTGTCATTCTCTCTAAAGCGCGGGCGGTCAAGATGAAGATTTCGGGCACTGTCTCCCATTCGGCCTGCCAGCCGCCCAGGCCGCGCTCATGCTCCTGCACCATGCCGGCAAAGAGCGTGCTTATCAATCCAGGCACGCGGATGGCGGCGGCCAGCACCGCCGCCGCCGCTACGGGATTGCGTTTGTGCGGCATGGTGGAAGAGCCGCCGCGGCCTTCCGCCGCGCCTTCCAGCGCTTCACCCACCTCGGTCTGCATGAGCAGGGAGAGATCGCGCGCCATTTTGCCCAGCAGGCCGGTCAGCATGCCGCACCATGCGGCCGTTTCTACTGTTCGGTCGCGGTGCGTGTGAAAAGAAATCATTGGCAGTTCGAGCTTTAGTTCCTCCGCCAAAGCGGCGGCAACCGCCAATCCCCGGTCGCCCAGCGAGGCCAGTGTGCCCGCCGCTCCGCCGAATTGCAGCACCAGCACTCTTGGCTTGAGTTGGGCAAGACGCTGCTGCTGCCGCAGCAGTGCATCCAGCCATCCG
>CAYZVG010000250.1:0-5084 GCA_964481595.1 uncultured Occallatibacter sp.
GGCTTCTCCGGCGGTCAGTTGCCGCCCAAGGCCTCCATCCGCGAGATTCGCGTGAATCAGAGCCCCTTCTCGGCACAATATGACAAACTCGGTTACGGCAGAGTCGAGATCCTCACCAAGCCCGGCACCGACAAGTTCCACGGCTCGGTCATGATCATGGGCAACGACTCGCCCTTCAACTCCCAGAATCCTTTTGTCACCAACGAGCCGCCGTATTACACCCTATTCACATCGGCAAATGCCGGCGGCGCGGCTGGCAAAAACGCTTCCTGGTTCGCCAGCCTCTTTGATCGCCAGAACCACTCCGACTCGATCGTGAATGCCGAGCTTCTCGACTCCAACGGCAACGTGTACAACTACTCCACTGCCGTCTCCAGTCCGCAATCGCGACTCGATATCAGCCCTCGCTTCGACCTTCAGCTCGGCAAGAGCAATACGCTCACCGTTCGCTACGGATTCAGCCGGGATACCGAAACAAATGGCGGCGTCTCCGGATTCTCATTGCCTACGCAGGCCTTCAATTCGTCGAGCATCGAGAACTCGCTGCAACTGAGCGATTCGCAGGTCATCCGCGCCAACGTGGTCAACGACACCATGTTCCAATTCGCCCGTGATACCAGCAGCCAGACCGCGCAGGACAACGATCCGACTATCTCCGTCGGCGGTGCGTTTACCGGTGGCGGCAGCACCATGGGCACAAATAAGGATACCGAAACCCGCATCGAACTCGACAACAATACCCTCTTCAGCCACGGCGCGCAATCGATCAACTTTGGCGGCAGGGCCCGCATCACTCTTGACTCGAGCTACTCCAACGCGGGATACAACGGCATGTACATCTACAACTCGCTTGCTGCGTACAGCGCCAAAACACCGAGCCAATACATCGTGTCAGCCGGTAATCCCTCAATCGACATTCACTACTATGACCTCGGGTTCTACGTTCAGGACGATCGCAAGATAAATTCCACCTTGACGGTCAGCTACGGCGTACGTTATGAAACGCAAAGCGGCATCGGAGACCACAACGATTGGGCGCCGCGCTTATCCTTTGCATGGGCTCCCGGCGCTCGCGGCGGCAAGCAGGCCAAGACCGTGTTTCGCGGCGGCTACGGCTGGTTCTACGACCGGTTCGACGAAGGAAACATTATGCAGTCGATTCGGCAAAACGGTGTGAATCAGCAGCAATACACCGTCTTGAATCCAACCTTTTATCAGAATGCTCCCTCACCGGACCAACTCGCAGCAAGCAACATCTCTGCGCCAACCATCTACCAGATTGCGCCTAACCTTAAAGCCTCGGTCAACATGCAGACCGCGCTTGGCGTGGAACGCCAGCTCGGCAAGGCCGCCACCCTCTCCGCCACCTACATCAACTCGCGCGGCGTGCACCAGTATCTCAGTGACGCCATCAACGCC
Organism: uncultured Occallatibacter sp.; assembly: GCA_964481595.1. Classification (GTDB taxonomy): domain Bacteria; phylum Acidobacteriota; class Terriglobia; order Terriglobales; family Acidobacteriaceae; genus Telmatobacter. The sequence continues at coordinate 1,420 of CAYZVG010000250.1, forward strand.
TACATCCCCAGCACCTACAACCCCGTGACCGCAACGGGCACCCGTCCCAACGGCATCAACGAGAACATCTACCAGTTCGAGTCCGGCGGCGTTTATCGCCAGAACGAGCTGATGGTCAATTACAACGTGCGCGCAAAGTTCATTACGCTGTTCGGCTTCTACACGCTGAACTTTGCCGATGCCGACACCTCCGGTGCAGGATATTTTCCATCCGACCAGTCGAATCCCGGCGCGGATTATGGCCGCGCCAGCTTTGACACCCGCAGCCGCTTCCTTCTGGGCGGCAACATCACGGCGCCTTTCGGCATCTCGCTCAGCCCCATGCTCTCTACCAACTCTGGTTCGCCCTTCAACGTCACCACCGGCCAGGATCTGAACGGTGACAACCAATACAACGACCGTCCAGCATGGGCCACGGCCGGCACTAGCAGCGCCAACCTGGTGCATACCAGCTACGGCGACTTCGATGTCGATCCGGCATGGAATGCAGCGCGCATTCCCTTCAACTACGGCACTGGCCCCAATTCGTTCAGTCTGAACCTGCGCGCCAGCAAGTCCTTCGGCATCGGGCCAAAAGTCACTGATGGCTTCGGTGGTTCCGGCGGCGGATTTGGCGGCCCACCTCCAGGAGGTGGTCCCAGAGGTGGTGGCATGGGCGGCATGGGCGGCGGTCTTGGACCCGGCGGCTTGAGCGGCAAAAGCGGACCCGGCATGTTCGGCATGGGTCAGTCAGCGCCGCGCCGCTACAACCTCACCTTCTCAGCCAATGGCAGAAACGTGCTGAACAACGTGAACCTGGCAGCGCCTGTCAGCGTCCTCAATTCGCCGCTGTTCGGCAAATCGAATGCTCTTGCCGGTGGATTCTTCTCATCCGCGGCGTCGAACCGCAGCATCGACCTGCAGATGACCTTCAGTTTCTAACCCGTACCCAGGGACGGATCGGTCTTGCATCACTTACGTCCTCCAAACGCTGTTTTGTTTCATGCATGAGCTTGGTTAAGACAATCCCAACCATGCTCATTGCTGGCCGGCTCAGTTCTTTGAGCCGGCCTCTTTATTTCGCAGCCAGTCCACGCCCTATCAGTCGCCACGCGCGAGTTGATACACTCACCCCGTGCCCCGTCTCATTGTGAATGCGGACGATTTCGGACTGACTGCCGGAGTGAATCGGGCGATTGTTGAGTTGCACCGCGCCGGAGTGCTCACCAGCACAACGCTCATGGCGCGGGCCGGCGCAACCGATGCGGCCATCGCACTGGCGCGCGAAACGCCTTCGCTCGGAACCGGCTGCCACATAGTATTAGTCGATGGCCAGCCGGTTTTACCAGTCAATCGGATTCCCACACTCATCGATCGCAAGACCGGCTGTTTCCATGCGTCGTTGACTGCATTTTTAGCGAGGCTCTTCACCGGGCGCATCTCGGCCAGCGACATCGAGCGTGAAGCCGCGGCGCAGATCGCTTTGCTCAAAGATCGCGGTGTGCCGCTCACGCACATTGACACACACAAGCACACCCACATGTTCCCCGCCGTGCTGCGCCCAGTGCTGCGCGCTGCGCGTGCCGCAGGTATCGCCGCCATCAGGAATCCGTTTGAGCCTGCGTGGGCCGTGCGTGCAACCGCCGGCGCACCATGGACGCGCCGCGCCGAGGTAACCCTGCTCAGAACTCTTCGAGCTGCCTGCATGAGAATCGTCGCTGACAATGGCTTTGCCACAACCGACGGCACCATCGCCATTGCGGGCACCGGAATTCTGAAGGCCAACACGCTCCGTTCCCTGATCAGAGCAATGCCTGAAGGAACATGGGAACTGGTCACGCATCCCGGCTACAACGACGCGGGTCTCGGCCAGATTCGCACGCGCCTGCGGGCTTCCCGCGAAATCGAGCGCGAAGCACTTATCGCGGTTCGCGAGTTTCCCCAGATTCCCCTGGTGAACTTCTCCGGTTTGCGCCGCCACTGAGCCCGCCGAGGACTCAACTTCCCTTCAACTTGGTCCGAGAAAAATCCTTATAGAGTCCTTATTGGTGATCCTTGAGCATCGTGTTATGATTTCGTCAATTTCCAAAACAAAAAATCAAAGGAGCGTGGCCGCATGAAAAGCCGCTCGATTCCTGTCTTTTTTGCTGTTCTCGCCTTCATCTTCGCCATCGCCGCAAACGCGCAAACCTTCAGAGGTAGCATTCAGGGCACAGTCACCGACGGCTCCGGAGCGGCAATTGTCGGCGCGCAGGTCAAGGTCTTCAGCCCCGACACTGGCCTCTCCCGCACGCTGTCCGCCAACGATCAAGGACAATACACGGCCTCTGAGCTGCCGCTCGGCAACTACAGCATCACCTTCGAGAAACAGGGCTTTCAAACCACCACGCTCACGGGCATCAAGGTGAGCGTAGGAGCGCCAACGCGCGCCGACGCCAAGCTCTCCACTGGAATGGTTGAGCAAGTGGTCCAGGTCACCGCCGATGTACCGCTGGTCGAGACCACCAACAACACCACCGGCGGCACAATCGAAGCCGTCGAGGCCGCTGAGCTGCCCGTCAACGGGCGCGACTTCACCAAGCTTCTTGAGTTGGTTCCCGGCGCAAGCAGCGATCCCGTTGGATCGACAGAATCGGCCGGCTCCTACGGTTTGTTCAGCCTCAACGGCAACCGCGGCCGCTCCAACAACTATCTGCTCGACGGCACTGACATGAACGACGGCTACCGCAATCTGCCTTCGATCAACCAAGCCGGCGTCTGGGGTTGTCCGTCCACCATTCTTCCTGTCGACGCCCTGGCTGAGATTCCTGTCACCGGCAGCCCCGAAGCAGAGTTTGGCCGCAGCTCCGGCGCAACCGTCAACATCGTCACCAAGAGCGGCGTCAACCAGATCCATGGCAGCTTCTTCGAGTATTTCCGCAACGGCGACCTGGCCGCGCGCAACTACTTCAACACCGTCTCCCAGCCCAAGAACGCATTCACCAACCATCAGTTTGGCGGTTCGGTCGGCGGGCCGCTCATCAAGGACAAGCTGTTCTGGTTCCTGGCCTATGAGGGCCAGCGCGAAAACGGCGGCCTGCCGCAGCTCGGCATGGTGCCCACGCTCGCCGACATTGCGGACTTCAAAGCCAATGGCGGCATCATCAATCCCGTCATCCAGAACCTGCTCAACAGCAAGCCCTGGGGCACGTTGCCGCAAACCGGCGGCACTGAAACCTTCACCACGCCCTTCAGCAATAACAGTGACAACGTCATCGTCAAAGCCGATCAGCATCTGCATATATTCAGTCCTGAAGACCTGCTCACGGGCCGCTACTTCTACAGCCACGGCATGCAGAGCTTCCCACTGGGCATGCTCTACACCGGATCGAGCGCGCCGGGATTCAACACCTCTACGCCCACGCACGTAAACATTGTTTCGCTCTCTTACACCACCATTCCCAATCCCAACCTCATCATTGAGGTTCGCGGCGGATACAACCGCTTCCTGCAGCAGTTCCTGCCGCAGGATATCGGCCTCGATCCCAACGCCACCTACGGCCTTGACACTCTCTCGCCGGACTCCACTTCGCGTGACCTGGGAATGCCAACCATCGCCGTTGGTCCCTACATTCCGTCGAACCCCAACAATCCCACCGATAGCGGTGGCTCGTTCAGCCCGTTCGGCTCAACCGCCAGCGACTCGC
>CAYZVG010000251.1:0-5077 GCA_964481595.1 uncultured Occallatibacter sp.
GCCCCACGACTGCGATTCGTTTGCAGCGGCGAGCACTTCGATCTGCTCCGGTGTGCGAATGCCGCCGCGTTCGAGTGTTTCGCGCAGGATGTCGCGCTTGAACGCGAGTTGCGTGGCGTAATCGGTGTGCTGATAGTTGCAGCCGCCACACGCTCCAAAGTGGGGACACGCGGGCACAATACGCTGGGGCGCGGGAGTGACGATCTCGTCGATCTCCGCCGTGGCGTAGCCGCGCTTTTCATCCACGATGCGCACGCGCGCCTGCTCGCCGGGCAGTGCCAGAGGCACGAAGGCGGCTTTGCCTTCAACGCGCGCAAGAAATGCGCCGCCGTACACGGGCTTTTCAATTTGCACGAGAATGGGCTGCGCAGATTCCGGCAGCTTAGGCGCGGGCTTGGCCGGTTTGCGCGTGGCGGACGAATTGCGGTGGGAGCGGATCATTGCTGGCTCATGTAGAACAGGCTGAGGCGGGGAAGGTTGTAGTGAACCAGCAACTGTTTTTGCACAAATTGCCGTTCGATTTGGCGGAGCTGCACAACGCCCACGCGGCTACGGTACGGGGCTAGCTCGCGCGCAGCGTGCTCTTTGAGGCCGACGAGCAAATCCTCAGGCGCCGCAGCGGTGAGGGCGGCGAAGATTTTTTCTTCGAGCACGGAGAGGGAACGCTCGAGCGCTTCAAGATCGACATGCTCGCCGGAGGCCGATGAAGCCCGCACATGAGCGGCCAGCGAGCGCAGGCGCACGGCTGTCGCTGCACATGCCTCTTTGGCTGCATCGGCTGCGTCGAGGGCAGCTGCGGCCGAGTCAAGATGAGCTGCGACGCGCTCGTGTTCGAAACCGGATTCGGTTTGCATTGCGGCAGCACCGGACTCGGGCGCGGTGCCGGCGGAGGCTTCATTGAACTCGACCGCTGCCTGCATAACCGCCTGCGCACACCAGGCGAGACCGTTGATGCGCCTCATGCGTCCGCGTGTTTGGCGGGCCTCGTATTTGTCGAAGGCAGCGTCAATGCCGCGCAGCGCTGCTTCAAGCGGAATGCCGGCCTCGCGCCAGGTTTCGATCAGCGCCCAGTCAAGCGTTGAGAGCAGCAGAATCGATCCGCGGCGCTGCTGAAAGCGCTCTTCGATTTCAGTGAAGTAATTAAAATAATTGCGCAACGTGCGCCTCAGTGTGCGTGTCCGCGCGGACGGGCGGCGCGGTTGCGCTCGAACAAAATCCGCAAGCCTTCAATGGTGAGCCACTCGTCGATCTCGGCGATGTAGCGTGAGTCCTCGGCAACCATGCGCGCAAGGCCGCCTGTGGCCACGATGCGCGGCTTCTCGCCCAGTTCGGCAATGATGCGCTCAATGATTCCGTCGACGAGGCCGATGTAGCCGTAGTAGATGCCGCTTTGCAGATGGCCGACGGTGTTGGTGCCGATGACTTTTGCGGGGCGTTTGATGTCGACGCGGCTGAGGCGCGCGGCGCGCGAGAACAGTGCATCTGCGCTGAGGCCGAGGCCGGGGGCGATGGCTCCGCCCAGGTACTCGCCCTTGGCGGAGATGACTTCAAACTTTGTCGCGGTGCCGAAATCGACAACGATGCAGGGGCCACCGTAGCGTTCAAAGGCGGCGATGGAGTCGGCGAGGCGGTCCGCGCCCAGCTCGATGGGATTGTCGATGAGCATCTTCATGCCGGTTTTGATGCCCGGCTCAACGAACATGGGCTCGATGTGGAAGTAGTCTTCGCAGACCTTGCGCAGAGTGGAGTCGACGGGCGGCACAACGGAGGCGATGATGATATTTGTGACCTGGCTGGGGGTCATGCCGTGCATCTGAAAAAGATTGACGAAGAAGACGCCGTACTCGTCGACGGTTTGGGTGCGATGAGTAGTGAGACGCCAGTGCGCGGCCAGTTCGGTCTTTTCTCCGTCGAGGCGGTAGAGGCCCAGGACGGTGTTGGTGTTGCCGACATCGAGAGCGAGCAGCATGTTCTAACTCCGAGTGTTGGTTCGGTCTTCGATCACTTAGCTTCGTACCTTTGGTTCGTGCTTTCCCCGGTCCCCAAAAGCGAGGGACCGGGGGCACCCATTCTTAGTGCCTGATCGAGATGCGGGCACCCAACTACGGTACAACTTTATGCGGCGCGGATGCCGCCGGTTTGCACGGTGACGACGCCGGCAGGGGTGCGAACCAGCAGGAATCCGTTGTCATCCAAACCGCATGTTACACCTGCGCAGGCTTGTGGTCCGTGCACCTCGACAGCGCGGCCGCGCACCCATGAGGAGGCCGACTCAACGCGCGTGGGAATTGCCTGTGCGGCCGCTGAACCAGCGAGCGCGAGCGCCTCTCGCTCAAGAGATTTTAGCAGGGCGGCGAGCAGCGATTGACGGGGAATGCGGCGACCAGCTTCGAGATCGAGCGAGGTGGCGGGCGTGGCGAGGCCGGTCGCAAAGGCGCGCTGATGCACGTTGATGCCGATGCCGACGACAGCGAAGGCTACCGATGCGCGCTCGCTTTGCGCTTCAACAAGAATGCCGCCGGTTTTGCGCGGGCCGATGAGCAGATCGTTGGGCCAGCGGATGTCCACGGCGAGATTGGCAACAGTGCGGATTGCGTGGGCGGCGGCGAGGCCGGCGACGAGCGGAAGCAAGGGCAGGCGCGCAACGGGAATCTGCGGACGGAGAAGCACGCTGACATAGAGCCCCTCGCCCTGGGACGAATGCCAATCATGATTGCCGCGGCCGCGGCCGGCGGATTGCTCGTCGGCAAAGAAGACTGAGCCGTGCGGAGCGCCGCTGCGCGCGGCGGCAAGTGCGTCGCTGTTTGTGGATCCGGTGATGGGTGAGAAGTGCAGCTTGCCCGAGAAGATGGTGCCGGCCAGGCCGTGCTCGCCGCCGGAATCGAGCGCGGCGATGTCGTACTCGGGCGCGGAATCGAATGCGGCGGTGGACATGGGCGGGTTACTCCGCATTGATGGACATGGAGATGTCGGCAGCCTTGGCGGAATGGGTGAGAGCGCCGGCGCTGATGAAGTCCACGCCGGTTTCAGCGTAGCTGCGGAGCGTTTCAAGCACGATGCCGCCGCTGGCTTCGATGGGAATCCATTTTTCAGGGGCGCTGCCGGTGAAGGCGCGGATGCGCTCGACAGCCTGCTTGACCTGTTTGGGCGTCATGTTGTCGAGGAGGATGGCTTCGGCACCGTTGTTGAGTGCGTCTTCAAGCTCTTCGGGGGTGCGCACCTCAACCTGCACGCGCTGGCCTTTGTGACGGTCGGCGAGGGCGCGCTTGAGCACGGGCACCAGTCCGCCGCCGAGGGAGATGTGATTGTTCTTGATGAGGATGCCTGAGGCGAGGTCGATGCGGTGATTGGTTCCACCGCCGCAGAGGACTGCGTACTTCTCAAGCACGCGCAGGCCGGGAATGGTTTTGCGGGTGTCGAGGATGCGGGTGTTGGCGCCCTGCACTGCGTCGGCATAGCGGCGGGTTGCAGTGGCGATGCCGCTGAGGTGCTGGAGCAGATTGAGGATGACGCGCTCGCAACTGAGCAGGGCGCGGGCGTTGTGGCGGATGACGGCCAGCACCTGCCCCTCATGGACGCGCACACCATCGAAGATTTCAGGATGGCTGACGACCTCAAAACGATTGTGCGCGGGCGGACGGGGATCGAGGCGCGCGAAGATCTCAAAGAAGCGCGGCACTGCGCCAAGACCGGCAACAACCAGTTCCTGGCGCGCGACGATGGCGGCGGAGGCGCGCAGGTTTGGGTCGATGGTGAGGTTGGTGGTGGAGTCGGAGACGGCCCGGTCTTCAACCAGAGCGTGCTCAAGCAGTGCGTCGATGCGGGTGGTTTTCCAATCCATTTCGCTGTTCCCTTTGGGAACAGCAGCTTCTAGCCGCTAGCTTCTAGCTGCTAGCTAGAGGCATTGGCCGAATGCTGCTGCGGTCTTCCCGTGTCTTGCTGGTGCTTCAATCTTTCGGCAATGCGGCAAGGGCGGCGCGGGCTTTGTCGAGCAGCAGGCGCGTTTCCGACTCCTGCTTCTTGAGGCCTTCGACCACCTGCGCTGGAGCTTTGCTGAGGAAGGCTTCGTTGCCGAGCTGACGCTCGGCAGAAGCCAGTCCTTTTTCGTACTTGGCAATATCTTTTGTGAGCCGTTCACGTTCGGCGGCTGCGTCGATTTTCTTTTCGTAGATGACGGCGACATCGAATGCGGATGCCGAGTGCGTGGGCAGACCGGCGGCGATCTGTTCAACGAAATCAACGTGGCTTGCGCGCGCAAGCCGCTCGACGATGTCGCAGTTGTTTGCGAGGACTGCCTGCATCCCGGAGCCAATGCGCACCTCGACCGGAGTACTCGCCTTTTCTTCAACGCCGATCTCTTTGCGGAGCGCGCGGACTTCGACGATGAGGCTCTGCAGCAGGCTCATGCTGAGGAGCGCATCGTTGTCGATGGTCTCTGCTGCCTTGGGGTAGGCAGTGAGCGCAATCGATTTCGCCGGCGGGTTTTCGTCGTAGACTGCGTGCCAGATTTCTTCGGTGATGAAGGGCATGAACGGCGACAGCAGGCGCAGCGAAGCCTCGAAAACAGCGACAAGCGTATTCAATGCCGCCGCCGTGCTGCTGACTTGCTGACCTGCTGACTCGCTGACCTGCTGAACCGAAAAATCCAGCCGCAGCTTTACGATTTCGAGATACCAATCGCAGAAGCTGCCCCAGAAAAACTGGTAGATGGTGTTTGCCGCGTCGTCGTAGCGATAGTTCTCAAGCGACTGGTTCACCTTGGTTGCGGTTACGTGCAACTCGGCGACAATCCAGCGGGCTTCAAGAGGAGCATCGGCACCAACGGAGGGCATTCCGCCCAGAGTGGAGCGGTCGACCACGATGCCGATCTCAGCCGCGCGATCCACGTTCATGAAGATGAAGCGGGCGGCGTTCCAAATCTTGTTGGCGAAGGCGCGATAACCCTCGGTGCGCGCAACATTGAAGGCGATGTCAGTGCCGGGCGAAGCCATGGAGGCCAGGGTGAAGCGCACCGCGTCGGTCCCGTATTGCTTGACGATCTCAATGGGATCGATGACGTTGCCCTTGGTCTTGGACA
>CAYZVG010000252.1:0-5067 GCA_964481595.1 uncultured Occallatibacter sp.
TGCGCTTTGGATCGTCGATGGTGGGCTCGCCTACGTGGACGGCCTCAACCACAGTGGGACCGCGTTTGATGAGGCCGAGAGTCTTGTCGGTAAAGTGCAGCGGCTGCCGACTGCGCTCCTCCGCGTCGTTCTCGGCAACGGCCGCAAGGGTGGGCTCTGGGACTGGCCGGTTCATGGCCACCAGACGGTCGCGCGCATCTTCAACGTGGGGCGCCATGGGGTAGCGGGTAATCACTTTGGCGTAGGCCGTGGCGGCGCGATCCTGGTAAATGGCAACCATGCGTTCGCGGAGAGCGCCGGGCAATTTGGGGTTGTTCTGAATGGTGCGGGCAATGCCGGCATAGGCGTCGCCGATGGCCAGCAGCGTCTGGTCGCTCTTGGAGTAGAGGGGGTAGGTATCCGCCACGGTCTCAAGGCGGGCGAGGGCGGCGATGTAGTTATCGCGGCTCCCGTAGTAGAAGCCGATCTGCGATTCGCGCTCTGCCAGTACCTCCTGCACATCGCGCAGTTTCTGCTTGGCGCGGGGAATCAGCGTCGAGTCCGGGAACATGTTGATCATCTCCCGGTAAGCTTTTTCGGCTTCCTGTGCGTTGGTGTAGTCGCGGTCGGGCTTCTCCATCTGCTCGTAGTAGATGTCGCCGACCCTCATCTTGGCCTCAGCGGCTTCAGGCGCGTCGGGAAAGAAGGTGATGAAGTCGTTGTACTCGGCCTCGGCCTGGGTGAGAGCGGCGGAGCCACCTTCCTTGAACCAGGTATCGCCCACGCTCAGCTTGGCCCTCATGCGGTATTCCGATTCGGGATAGGTGTTGAGCAGGGTCTGCAGATCGAGCCGGGCGACGTCGTAGCGGCCCTTTTTCAAGGCCAGCATGGCTTTGTCGTACAGTTCCTTGTCAGGCTGCTTTGAGGCGACGTTGGCCAGCGGGTTGGCGCTCAGGTCCTCTGACTTTTTGTGTTTGGGTTGTTTTTCCTTGGCCTGGGCCTGAAGGGCGCACAGGGTGAAAACCACCAGCGACAACGCGACCATGTTTCTCGACAGCAACTTCATACCACCTCATTGCGGCTGCGGCCCGGTTGCGGGCCAGCGGCCAGTCACAGCTCAAATCTGAAGAAAAAACCTAACTTGTACAGCCCAATTTTCCATCGGCTGCAGCGCGGGCGGCAGCCAGCAGGGCGCGCGCATCGCGCTCCACCGCTCCCGAACCGAAGACGGCATTGCCGGCGACCAACAGCTCCGCTCCTGCTTTGACGACCTGGGCCACCGTGTCGTGAGCTATTCCGCCGTCCACCTCGATTTTAAATGCGAGGCCCAACTCGCGGCGCAATTCCGCCAGCCGCTGGATTTTATCGAGAGAAAAGGGGATAAATTTTTGCCCGCCGAAGCCGGGATTGACGCTCATGATCAGCACATGGTGCACCATGGGCAGGATATCGACGATCAGGTCAACACGCGTGGCCGGATTAAGCACCACGCCGGGCTTCATGCCGTGATGGAGGATGAGCTCAAGGGTGCGGTGCAGGTGCGGGCAGGCCTCGTAGTGCACGCTGACCCAGTCTGCGCCGGCATCGGCAAAGTCCGCGATGTACTGGTTGGGATTGTCGATCATCAGGTGGCAATCGAGCGGCAGCGCGGTGAACTTGCGCAGGCTTTTGACGACCGGCGGTCCCACGGTGATGTTGGGCACGAAATGGCCATCCATCACATCGACGTGGATGACTGTGCCGCCTCCGCGCTCAGCGGCGGCAACCTGTTCCGCCAGATGCGCAAAATCCGCAGAAAGTATGGATGGCAGCAACTCAACCATTGGAATGTTTTCTTTGTCCCCTGGGCGACAGTTTATCAGCCGGGCGGTGGGGCGCGCTTGCTGGTGTGGAGCTGTTTATGCGCCTAGCGCCTTTGCCGCCACGCGGCCAACGCCGCGCAGGATGGCTTTTGCCGGCCAGCGGCCATCCGTGCCGGGAAAGAAGATTTCTCCGGTTCGGCGGGCCTCAGGACGGTAGTACCAGCGCTTGAGCAGGGCCAGATGGGCTTGCCTGACGGTGGCCGATGGTTGCGCAGAGGCCGACGCCAGCTCGGTGAGCAACGACTCCAGGCGGGCTTCAAGAGCGCTTCTCGCGATTCTTGCCGGAGCGGCGGGCTGAGGGGATGGTTCTTCGGATTCGTTGGCGGCTGGTGTGGGCTGTGGGGCGGGATCTTCGCCGATCTCCGGTTCTGGCATCTCTGCGGGTGTTTTTGCAATCGCCGGTTCTTCGAGCACCGGTTCAATCACCAGCGGCTGCGCGAACAGCGAGGTCGAGCCGGACTGCTCGTTTTGAATCCTCATGCCGATGGTTGAGAACATGGCCGGACCGCGCAGTTGGCCATTTTCAAAAAGAAATATGGCGACCTCATCGGGAGTGGCCGCGGGCTGGAGAATTACGGCACGCAATTGACTCATGGGGCGCACCAGCTCGGCGGCAAGGGCGTGTACCGCTTCAACTTTCTGCACCTGCGCATGGAGGGCGGCGGCGGATTCGAATTCGAGATCGGCAGAGGCCTGGTCGCGCTGGGCGCGGAGCGTGACCAGACGGCTTTCTCCGCGCGAGGCAAGAAAGCTTTCAACGGCGGTTGCCTCTTCGCCGTAACGCTCGTCGGTGCAGCCCTTGTAGCAGGGGGCCAGGCACATCTTCATCTCAGAGTAGACGCAGCCGGGATGAGCGGGATTGGGATCGAGATCGTCAGTGCAGCGGCGCAGCAGAAACAGCTTGAGCGCCTCCTCTGTGTACCGCTCGGCGGCAGCGCGCGAGGGAAACGGACCGTAGGCCCAATCGGCTTCGCGCTGGCTGGGTCGGTTGGTGACGGCGATGCGCGGATAGGGGTTGCCGCCGAGGAAGCGCACAAATGCAGGCGCCCGCAGATGCATTCGTTCGAGAGCCTTGGGTCCGTACTGGTTTTGGAGGAGCTGGAACTGAACGAGCAACGACTCAAACTCAGAGCCGGTGGAGTGCCAGACAATACGGCGCACGCGGCCAGCCAGTTGCAGACGGCGGGGGTGCTTTGGGGAGGGTTGCAGCAGCCGCGCCAGACGCGCACGAAGATTGGGCGTGCGGCCAATGTAAGGCTCGGCGTGCGCCTCCGCTCCATAGAGGGCAAAGACCGCCGAGCGTTGCGGCAGCGCGGCCAGGGCGGCCTGGGGGCTGGCGGGATCGAAAGGAATTTGGTTCATGCTGCTAACCCGTACAAGCAAAGAGTCAAGGACAAGCGGTCACTCGGAGATTCTTAGTCAACCGACACGAGTCGGCAATCGATTCTCACTCGCCCGCTACCGTCATGCCGTCAATGCGCAGCGTGGGCGAGGCGATGGAGCCGCGGAAGACCAGATCGCTGCCGATGGCGGTAATGTTTTTGAACATCTCGGTCAGGTTGCCGGCTACGGTGACCTCTTCAACGGCGTGGGTGAGCTGGCCGTTTTCAATCCACAGGCCGGTTGCGCCGCGCGAATAGTCGCCAGTAACGACATTCGTGCCAAAGCCCATCAAGCCGGTGACGTAAAGCCCGGCGGGAATCTGGGCAATAATCTGCTCTTCAGTGAGCGCGCCGGGAGCAAGAAAAAGATTGCCGCAGCCGATGCCGGGCGCTCCGGCCAGGCCGCGCGAGGCGTTGTGAGTTGACTTCATGCCGAGCTTGCGTGCGCTGTAGGTGTTGAGCAGATAGCTTTGCAGCACACCGTTTTCGACGACAACGTTGCACTGCGAGGGCAGGCCTTCGCCGTCAAAGGGAGCGGTGCCGAAGCCTCCTGCGCCGGAGGGCAGGAACATGGTGTGGTCGTCGACGATGGTGATGTTTGCGGCGGCGATGGTTTCGCCCAGTTTACCGGCCAGGAAGGAGGCGCTGCGCCAGATGGCGTCTCCAGAGGCGGCCTCAAAGATGGAGCCGAGCAGCGAACGGGCCACCTCGGCGGAGAAGACGATGGGGACGCGCTGGGTGGGCACGCGGCGTGCGCCCAGGCGGCGAAGTGCGCGGCGCGCTGCTTCCTTGCCGACGGCCTCAGGCGAATCTAGCTCGGCAAGCGAACGCGCTCCCGACCACCAGCCATCGCGCTGCATTTTGCCGTCGGCGTCTTTGGCGAGTGGCGCGGCGGCGATGCCGGCATAGCTGGAGCGATAGCCGCCCACGAAGCCGCGCGAGTTGGCAAGCGCCATGCGGCCGGTGGAAGCGTCAAAGCTGCCGCCGTCGGAGTTCGAGATGCGCGGGTCGGCGGCGAGTGCGGCGGCCTCGGTGCGGCGGGCGCGCTCAATGCGCTCCGGCCCTGAGAGCGAGTAGACGTCGTCGTAGTAGAGGTGCTGGTCGACGGCGAGCGAGCCAAATTCGCCCGGTTCGGGCAGGCCGTTGAAGGGATCTTCTTCGGTGACCCTGGCCAGAGCGAGCGCGCCGGAGACAAGCTGACGAATGCCGTCGGCGGTGAGGTCGCTGGTGGAGGCGGAGGCGGAGCGCTTGCCCAGAAATACGCGCAGACCCAGGCCGCGCGAGCCGGATTCCTTGAGCGTTTCCACCTGGCCCATGCGCACGTTCACGCTGAACTCGTCGCCTTCGCGGGCTACCGCTTCGGCATCGCTTGCGCCGGCTTTAACGGCCTGCGCCACAACATCGGCGGCCAGGGATTCGAGATCGAGATCGTCGGCTGGTACGGTTTCAGCGGGTTGGGGAACGGTTTCAGGCATGGTTCAACAGTAACAAGCCGGGCGGCTATCGTTTCAGCGCCCTGTTCCGCCGACGGTCATTTTGTCGAGCTTGATGGTGGGCATGCCTACGCCAACGGGGACGCTCTGGCCGTCTTTGCCGCAAGTGCCGATGCCTTCGTCGAGCTTGAGGTCGTTGCCCACCATCGACACATACTTCAGCGCCTCGGGGCCGTTGCCGATGAGGGTTGCGTCGCGGACCGGCGCGGTGATCTTGCCGTCTTCGATGAGGTAAGCCTCGGAGGCGGAGAAGACGAATTTGCCGTTGGTGATGTCCACCTGGCCACCGCCGAAGTTGACCGCGTAGAGGCCGTGCTTGACCGAGCGCAGAATGTCTTCAGGTGCGTCGTC
>CAYZVG010000253.1:0-5046 GCA_964481595.1 uncultured Occallatibacter sp.
ATACTTCATTCTCGCCCTCGACGGTGGGCCCGCCACAGCCTTCGGGCTCGGCTTCGTCTGGCCGGATTTTCACTAGCAACGCTGCCCACCGGTATAGGTCGATACACCCTAGTGTGGTGTCTCCTAGTTCTTGTAAGAATCAGTGGAATGCAACCGCGGATTCTTCGCTCACCACCCCCGAACTGAAAAACGTTCGGGGCCCCGTTCGCTCAGAATGACAGCTCTTATCCTGTTATGAACTTTGGAGACAAGGCTTTACGTGATGTCTTCAGTGTCGTAGACCGGCACAATGCGTTTTTTCGGAACGCCGTGAACAGAGCTGAGCAGATCTTCGACCACATCTTCGAGCTGACGCTGACTTTCGATCACTGCGCTCATGCTCTTCAGTTCTTCCGTCTCCTGGACGCGCTCAAGCAGGGCAATCGCATGACACTGGGCTACGTTGTCAAGGTTCAGGCCTTCGGGAGTTTTGGCCTTGATGCTCACACAATCGATCTCGATGCCCAGCAGGTCGGCGACACGGGCGCGCATATCGCCGGCAACGGGCCCGATACGCGGCGCCGCAAGAATGAGAGTGGCGTCGATATTGACGATCTGGTAGCCGGCGTTCTGAATCTCCTCCATGGCGAGGTTGACGAAGATGGCGGAGTCGGCGTCTTTCCAGCGGGGATCGCCGGGAGGGAAGAAGCTGCCGATATCGCCGGCGGCTACTGCGCCGAGCAGAGCATCGGTAATGGCATGAAGCAGCACGTCGCCGTCGGAGTGGCCGGCCAGGCCCTCGGGGTAGTCCAGCGTGAGCCCGCCAATGCGGAGCGGGACGCCCGGCTTGAATGCGTGCGAGTCATAGCCTAATCCAATGCGCGTGTCCATGATTGTTTAGGGGATTGCGTTGGCTCCCCGTGACCTTTCTTTCGATTTTGCGCGGCGTACGAGTAGATTGCCAGCTGTTTCGCGCTACTGCTTGCGCTGGCGCAGGTAGAACTCCGCCAGCTCCAGGTCGCCTGGCTGCGTAATCTTCAGATTAACCTGCGAACCGTGCACCACGGCTACGGGATTTCCCGCCCGCTCGACGACCGATGCTTCGTCAGTGCCGACAAACCCGTCAGCCTGTGCCTCGGCAAAGGCGCGTTGCAGCAGTCCATAGCGGAATCCCTGCGGGGTTTGCGCCAGCACCACGAACTCGCGAGGGATGGTGGAGGTGATGATGGCTCCGTGGGCGGTTCGCTCAACCTGCTTGATGGTATCGACCGCGGGCAAGCCAACGACGGCAGCGCCATGCTCGGCGACCGCGTCAATGGTGCGGTCGATGGTTGCGGAGTCGATCAGCGGACGCACCGCGTCGTGAACCAGCACAATGTCGTCGTCGGCGGCGGGTAGAGCCGCCAGCGCGTGGGAGACGGATTCCTGGCGATTGTCGCCGCCCTCGACCACGAGGACGCGATCGCCAAATCCGTACTCGGCCACCTGCGCCTTGACGCGATCCACCTCGGGTTTGCGCACGGCCACATAGATTGCCGTGACCCGCTCCACTTTGACAAAGGCGCGCAGTGAGTGGATCAGGATCGGCACTCCATCGAGAGCCAGAAATTGCTTGGGCTGCGGACCCGCCATGCGGGTGCCCAGCCCGGCTGCGGGGACAATTGCGAATACTTGCATGACGTGTGGAGTATACATTGTGCGCGGCTCGGATTGCATAACACGTTGGCGGCAAACCGCCGCCGGCAGCCCGTATGATTTTGGAATGCGCAAAGGCGATGCCCCAAAACGCGACAGTTTGCAAGACCGAGACGGCTTGCCGGTAAGGGGCCGGCGCGGATCGAAGACGGCAGCCGGAAGTTTGCCTGCCGATCTGTCTCTGCTGCGGCCCGGGATGCGGCTGGCCGTGGGCCTCTCCGGTGGCGCGGACTCAGTCGCCCTGCTGCGGTGGCTCGCGGCCGGCAGTGGAGAGCTGGGGCTGGTGCTTCATGCGGCGCATTTGCACCACGGGCTGCGCGGTGCTGAGGCGGACGGCGACCTGGAGTTTGTGCGGGCGCTTGCCGGGCAGCTTGGTGTGCCCTTTTTTGAGGGGCGCGTAGACGTGGCTGCCGAGGCGCGCGCCAACCAGGCCGAGGGCAAGCCGGCAGAAACGATTGAAGAGGCGGCGCGGCGATTGCGGTACGCGTGGTTCCGGCGACTGATGGTGGACGAGGGTTTGGACGCCGTGGCGACCGCACACACTCTCGATGACCAGGCGGAGACGGTGCTGGGCAAGTTTCTGCGCGGCGCGTGGACCGAGGGGCTGTCGAGCATTGCTCCCCGGCTCGAAACGGCGGAGGGGCTGATTGTGCGTCCACTGCTGAAGACCACGCGGGCTCAGGTTGAGCAGTATCTCGGCGAGCTGGGGCAGTCCTGGCGCGAGGATTCTTCAAACAGGCATCTCGCCTTTACGCGGAACCGGATTCGCCATGAGCTTTTGCCGCTCTTGGAGGAGTGGAATCCGCGGCTGCGGGAGCACTTGGCGCAGATGGCCGAGCTGGCGCGCGACGAGGAGACCTGGTGGCGCGCGGAGGTGGCTCGCGTGGCCGGGCAGGTTCTGCTGCCGGGCTTGCCGGTGCGCGGCGGTGGACGGGCCGCAGGCACAGGCGCGGGGCTGGCGATGGATATAACGCGCTTGGCGCTGCTTGCGCCGGCGCTGCAGAGGAGGCTCTTGCGTCACGCGGCGGCGCAACTGGGAGCCGCGCCGGACTTTAAGGCCACCGAGTTGTTGCGCGCCCTGGCGCTTGACGGGCGAGCCGGCCAAAAGCTGGAACTGGCGCAGGGGCTCAACGCCGAGCGGACGGCCAGGGAACTGCGTTTGACTGCGGGAGCAGCTCATGGAGCGGGTGACGCGGCGCAGGCCGTCGAGTACACGGTGGCGATCCCCGGCCAGATCGATGCTCCGGCATTTGGACTTCGCATCAAGATCGCTGGTTCGGTTATCGCGGCATCGGTTGCCTCGGCGGACGCGCCGGGAGCTGCCGCTACGCTGCGCAACTGGAAGCCGGGCGATCGGGTGCGGCTGCGTTACTCCAGCGGCCCCAGGAAAGTGAAGGAAGTGCTTGAGCGGATGAAAGTTACGGGGACGGCGCGGGCCGTTTGGCCGGTGCTCGAACTGCAAGGGGTAATCATATGGATGCGCGGGGTGGAGGTTGAACCAACGCCAGGAATCGCCGTTGAAGCTTGCTTTGACGACAATACTGGCCACGCGAAGAGCGATTTAGCGACATTCTCGCCTTAAAACATACCCCTCAGCGGTTGGGATATACCCCCAAAGTTGGCATGACGCAGGTGTCCATTCTGCTGCAACTTTGTGTTTCTTCAGAGTACAATCGAGTTTACTGTCAGCTTTGGCGGGACGGTTGAGGTGTCTACCTGCGAATGGTCACACTTTCTGACACTTTAAGGGAGTTGCCGGCGTCTAACGCGGTAGAGCAAGGTTTTTAGAGGGGGTCGGCTGCGGTAGCTTTAGTGGCCCGACAAGAGGAGTACAGGTGAACTCAAGCGTTAAAACGATCATGTTTTGGGTCTTCATCCTCATCTGCCTGATGATGCTTTGGGCAGTTGTGCAGAAGAGCGCCAACATGGGGAAGGATACGGAGATTGTCTACTCCGACCTCTTCGACAAGGTACAAAACCAGCAGGTTCTGGATGCAACCATCCAGGGCGAAGAACTGCATGGCCACCTGAAGACCTCACCCAAGGATCAGTTCCACACCACGATTCCCACCAACTACGAGGATCTCGAGAAGGCGATGCTGGCCTCCAAGGTCAACTTCTCCATCAAGCCGCCGCAGAACAACGGCATCCTGCTGCAGTTGCTCTTCAACATCGGCCCGTTCATCCTGTTGGGTGCAATCTGGTTCTTCATGCTGCGGCAAATGCAGTCGGGCGGCAACAAGGCTCTTTCGTTTGGCAAGAGCCGCGCGCGCCTGCTCTCGATGCAGCAGAAGAAGATCACGTTTAAAGAAGTTGCCGGCGTAGACGAAGCCAAAGAAGAGCTGAAAGAGATCATCGAGTACCTGCGCGAACCGCAGAAGTTCCAAAAGCTGGGCGGCCGCATTCCCAAGGGCGTGCTGCTGGTGGGACCTCCAGGAACCGGCAAAACGTTGCTGGCGCGCGCGGTTGCCGGCGAGGCGAACGTTCCGTTCTTCTCCATCTCTGGCTCTGACTTTGTTGAGATGTTTGTCGGCGTGGGCGCAAGCCGCGTCCGCGACTTGTTTGAGCAGGGCAAAAAGAATGCTCCCTGCATTATCTTCATCGACGAAATCGACGCGGTAGGCCGCCATCGCGGCGCGGGCCTGGGCGGAGGACACGACGAGCGCGAGCAGACGCTGAACCAATTGCTCGTGGAAATGGACGGCTTTGAATCGAATGACGGCGTGATTCTGGTGGCCGCCACCAACCGGCCCGACGTGCTCGATCCGGCGCTGCTGCGGCCTGGCCGCTTTGACCGCCGCGTGGTGGTGGGCCTGCCCGATGTGCGCGGCCGCGAAGAGATTCTCCGCGTCCACGTCAAGAAGGTTCCCGTCTCCGACGACACCAATCTGAATGTGCTTGCCCGCGGAACACCGGGCTTTAGCGGCGCGGACTTGGCCAACATGGTCAATGAGGCAGCCCTGAACGCTGCGCGCGTCAATCGCAAGCAGGTGACGATGTACGACTTCGAGCTGGCCAAGGACAAGGTCCTGATGGGCGCAGAACGCAAGTCGATGCTGCTGACCGACGGCGAGAAGAAGGTGACCGCGTATCACGAGGCCGGGCACGCCATGGTCTCGTACTTCCGCGACGATTCCGACCCCATTCACAAGGTGACGATCATTCCCCGCGGAATGGCGCTGGGCGTCACCGTCTACCTGCCCGACGACCGGCACAACTATACGCGCGAGTATCTTGAAACGCGTCTGGCAACCGCTTACGGCGGCCGCGTGGCCGAGGAGATCTTCCTCGATCAGATGTCGACCGGTGCGGGTTCTGACATTGAGACGGCTACCGACCTTGCCCGCCGCATGGTGTGCGAGTACGGCATGA
>CAYZVG010000254.1:0-5031 GCA_964481595.1 uncultured Occallatibacter sp.
CTAAAGGACTGCACGCTGAAGAGAGCGCATGTCGTACTGTCTGCTGCAGGAACTTCTGCTGCGGAAATCAACTGAGACTATTTTCCTGCGGTCCAAAACCACCGCGGGAGTACGGATATATCCCGGGATACTCAAGGCCTATACCGCTGAATCAAGGTTCATAGCCTCAGAACATCGATTGGAACGCAAGTTGTTCTTGCTGTGCTTGTAAAAAATAGATTGATCAGGGGTGTTCGCTCATGAAGGCTTTGTTTCTCAAACTCTACTGTCGCTTGCGAGATCTCGCGGGACAGGATGAAGGTCAGGATCTTGTCGAATACGCTCTTGTCGTTGCTTTGGTCGCTTTTGCAGCCACGGCAGGCATGAGCCATCTGGCCGCGGGCATTAACGTCGCGTTCGATAACATCAGCACCAAGCTTGCCACCGATATCACCTGCATACTCGCTTAATACCGAAATCTAGGTCCAAACTCCATACACAAGAACCATGTCGGAGCGTCGTACTCGGCCACGCTGTTGCCGAGTCGTGCTCCTGCGTTCGCTTCCAAACTTCCGTGCTATAGATAGCTAGCTGAAACATTGATTAGAGTGTTGCTTGAATCGGAAAACAAGCGGCTCTCGGATTGCAGTCTTCAAGCCATTGCGGCTTAACTCGGCAACGGCTCCCCCCGCAGCCAGTCAGTTACACTCTTTCGAGAGCCGCCATACGCGTTTAGGGAATAAAGTCGGTATGATCTTGCACGCCGCATCGGATAATGCTCCATCGCTGCTGCTGGTTGAGGGCGGCCTCACCTTCATCGCTGTCGCGGCCGCCTACGCGTGGCCGAAACTTGGCAACAGTTGGTTTGCCCGTGTCGAGCGTGCGTTCACAAGCCTGGCGCGAAAACAGGGCCTGGCGGTTGCAACCGTCGGTCTCGGCACGCTTCTGCTCCGGCTCGCCATTCTTCCGCTTTTTCCAGTGCCGCTTCCATTTGATCCCAACGACTTCAGCAACCTGCTTGCTGCCGATACCTTCGCCCATGGCCACCTCGCCAATCCAACGCCCGCCATGTGGACTCACCTTGAAGCCGTCCACGTCGACATGCAGCCCACCTACGGTTCCATGTACTTCCCCGGCGAGGGGCTGATGCTCGCCGCGGGCAAAGTCCTCTTCGGCTGTTCCTGGCTCGGCATCCTCATCGCGGGCGCTCTCATGTGTGCCGCTCTCTGCTGGATGCTCCAGGCTTGGCTGCCTCCCGGCTGGGCGTTGCTCGGCGGCATTCTGGCCATGCTGCGCATCGGCCTGTTCAGCTACTGGACCAACACTTACACCGGTGCTGGTGTCCTCGGCGGTCTCGGCGGGGCGCTTGTCCTCGGAGCCATGCCTCGCCTGATGAAGACCGCGAGCATTCGCTACGGCCTGCTCATGGCCGTCGGCATCGTGCTCCTCATCTACTCCCGCCCCTATGAAGGCCTGCTCCTCTGCCTCCCGGTCGCGTTCGTGCTCGTAAAATGGGCAATCCGCGGCAAAAACCGCCCCGCTCCCGTCGTTCTGCTCCGCCGCGCCGTTCTGCCTGTCTTGATCGTCCTCGCCGGCTGCGCCTGGTTCGGCTTTTACAACTACAGCGCCTTCGGCCGCGCCACCACGCTCCCCTATACCGTCAATCGCGCCGCCTACGCCATGGCGCCCTATTACATCTGGCAACCGCCTCGCCCCCAGCCCCATTACCGGCATGAGCTCATGCGCCGGTTCTACTACGAAATCGAGCTAACCGCCTATGACCGCATCCACTCCCTGTCCGGCTATCTACCCATCAACTTTCAGAAAATCGTGGCAACCATCCTCTTCTTTGCAGGACTGGCGCTTTTCCCTCCCATCTTCCTGATGAGGCGCGTGTTCCTCGACAAGCGCATGCGTTTCCTGGTCATCTCCGTCCTCATCCTCATGGCCGGCAACCTCATCATGATCTACATGATTCCCCACTATCTGGCCCCGTTCACCGCCGTATTTTACGCGCTCGGTCTTCAGGCAATGCGCCACCTCTGCTTCTTCAAGCCGGAAGGCCGCGCCATGGGCCGTGCCTTGGTCCGGTCGATCGTGGTCATTTGTGTCCTCATGGCCGGCATCAGGCTCTTCGCCGCCCCCCTCGGCTTTCAGGTGTCTGAGTGGTCCGCCACCCAGTGGGAAGGCACATGGATCGGTCCGGAGCACTTCGGCGTCGAGCGCGCCCAAATTGAAACCAGCCTCGAACAAACTCCCGGCAAACAGCTCGTGTTCGTCCGCTACGGCGCCGATCATCCTCCCGGCGACCAGTGGATCTACAACAGCGCCAACATCGATGCCTCCAAAGTCGTATGGGCATGGGATATGGGTCCGGCCGATAATCGGGAATTGATGCAATACTACGGGGACCGGCAGGTCTGGCTCGTCGAACCCGACGCCCACCCGATCTCGCTCAGCCCCTACCGGGAGCCGCCGCAAGCGGTCGCCGCCGCGCATTAAGCCGCCGTATGGCCCGCTGCGCGCCGAACCCAGCACACGGGAGTGCAGCCTATGATTAACGGAAAGCGCATCGCGGTTGTCATGCCGGCCTACAACGCCGAAAAGACCCTGGAAAAAACCGTCCGCGAGCTCTCCGACGTCGTCGACATCAAGATCCTCGTCGACGACTCCAGCAACGACCACACCGCTGAGCTCTCCCGTTCCCTCGGCGTCCAGACCTTTGTCCACGACGCCAACTACGGCTACGGCCGCAATCAGCAAACTTGCTATCGCGAGGCGCTCGCCGCCGGCGCGGATATCGTCGTCATGGTTCACCCCGACTACCAGTACACCCCTTCGCTGGTGCCCGCCATGGCCGGCATGATCTCCAGCGGCGTCTACGACATGGTACTCGGCTCGCGCATCCTCGGTGCAGGCGCGCTCAAGGGAGGCATGCCGCTCTACAAATACATCGCCAATCGCCTCCTCACCGCCTTCCAAAATCTATTTCTCGGCGTCAAGCTCTCTGAGTATCACACCGGCTTCCGTGCGTTCTCACGCCAGCTTCTTGAGACCCTCCCTCTCCTCGAGAACTCCGACGACTTCGTCTTTGACAATCAGATGATCGCCCAGGCCGTCATGTTCGGCTTCCGCATCGGCGAAATCTCCTGCCCCACCAAGTATTTTGAAGAAGCCTCCTCCATCAACTTCCGCCGCAGCGTGCAGTATGGCCTCGGCGTCCTGGCCACCACCGCCAGCTTCGTCATCCACAAACTCGGCATCCGCCGTTCAGCCCGCTACGGAGTCTCCGGCCGCAAAGTCACCCAGCAGTATTACTCCGAGATTGAGTCGTGGCACTAAGGCAGGCTTTGAATGCGCGGTTCATGTCTAGATTCAACGAGGAGAGATGTCGAAGCGTCGTGGAAGCGCGGCGACGCAAAATACTCAGGTTGGGCAGCTGACGCTGCGGCTTGCAAAGCCAAAAGAGCAGCGTCTGAACCCTCGCTGAGTGGTTCGACCGATGAGGTGATGCTATGAAAACGATCAGTGTAATCACGCCTTGTTACAACGAAGAGGGCAATGTGCGCGAAGTGTATGAGCGCGTGCGCAAGGCCATGTGTGGGCTCAAGCAGTACCGTTACGAGCATATTTTCATTGACAATGCCTCGGCCGATGGGACCGTCCGCGAACTGAAGAGCATCGCAGCGGCCGACACCAATGTGAAGATAATCGTTAATATGCGCAATTTCGGCCACATCCGTTCGCCATTTCATGCCCTTTACATTGCTTCAGGCGACGCGGTCATCAGCATAGTGGCGGATCTTCAGGACCCCCCCGAAATGATCGCCGAGATGGTGCGTCACTGGGAGCAGGGCGCTCTCGCGGTGCTGGCCATCAAGCGGACCAGTGAAGAGTCCCCTGTGATGTTCAGAATAAGGGAGGCGTACTACGGACTGGTCAACAGACTGTCCAGCATCGAGACTTTCAAGAACTTTACAGGCTTCGGGCTTTACGACCGCAAGGTGGTTGATGCAATTAAAGATCTTAATGATCCCTATCCTTACTTTCGCGGGATGATTGCGGAAATCGGCATGCCGCATGTGAAGCTCTATTACGATCAGCCGGAACGAAAGCGCGGCATCACCAAGAATAATTTCTATACCTTGTACGACATGGCAATGCTGGGCATCACCAATCTTTCAAAGGTGCCCCTGCGGCTTGTAACTTTCACCGGTTTTGCAAGCTCTGTGCTATGCGCTCTCGTGGGTCTTGCCTACACGGTTTACAAGCTGCTCTATTGGTCCAGGTTCCCAGGTGGCGTGGCGCCCACGGTCATTGGCCTGTTCTTTGTGGCCTCGCTGCAGCTCTTCTTTATGGGAATTATCGGCGAATATGTCGGCGCAGTTCACACCTTGGTTCAGCACCGGCCTTACGTGTTTGAACGCGAACGCATCAACTTCGAGTACGGCTCCGGAGGGCCCTTGCACGGCGAGAAACTCGTCGAGAGCGCTGAAGAAAGCGGCCAGCTATGCGTCCATTGAAGGGCAAATAGCTGTCAGCCTCGATCTCGGGGCGACCGCGTGAAACCAAGCAGCGTGACCGGACGGCAATCTGCCTTCTGCCCATCATTCAATTCGGCGGAAGGAGAAATTCTTGTGTCCGAGGAAACTGTAGACGACGTTGAAACCCGTCAGCAACGCGCCTGCAACGTAGGGTGCTGAGCGATCCAGGCCCATGCCCAGCCGGACGAGATAAACCACTGGTGGAAGCGCCAGTACGCCCAGGGCCATTGCGCTCCCGTAAACCATGATGCAACGCATCCATTCGCGCCAGTAATTGCCCCGGGTCTTAAAAACAAACCACTTGTATCCCAGGTATGAAACCGTAATATTCAGCGGGGCTGCGACAATGCTGGCAACAATGTAACTGTGCGGAACACGCGGGGTGAACGCGGCTGTGAGCGCCGCATAGGTGCCATAACCAAAGAGGGTGTTCCAGGCGCCGATGAGCAGGTAACGCCCGAACTGCTCCCGTGGAATGTGATCGGTCAGCCTGCGGATCCATGCCGCC
>CAYZVG010000255.1:0-5025 GCA_964481595.1 uncultured Occallatibacter sp.
ACGGCCGTGGTCTTCGGGCTGGCCAACAAGCGTTCCATCGCCTGGGGCATTGCCCAAAAACTCCACGAGGCCGGCGCTACCCTGGCCATCTGTTACCAGAACGAACGCATGAGGCTCGAGGCCGAAGGGCTGATCGCGGAGCTGCCCGGCGCGGCCGGCTTCCAGTGCGACGTATCGAACGACGATGAGATTCAGGCGGTCTTCACCGTCATTCAGCAGAAGTACGGCAAGATCGACACGCTGGTGCACGCCGTTGCCTTTGCGCCGCCCGCCGATCTGCGCGGCGAGTTCATCAACACCAGCCGCGAAGGTTTCCGCGTCGCCATGGACGTGAGCGTCTACTCGCTGATCGCCGTCTCCCGCGCCGCTGCGCCGCTGTTGAATGAAGGCGGCAGCATTATGACGCTGAGCTATTACGCCGCCGAGAAGGTGGTGCCCAACTATAACGTGATGGCGCTGGCCAAGTCCGCGCTCGAGTCCGCGGTGCGCTATCTTGCCTGGAATCTCGGCCCGCGCGGCATCCGCGTGAACGCCATCTCCGCCGGCCCCATTAAAACGCTGGCCGCGCGCGGCGTCGGCGACCTGACCGACATGCTCAAGGCCCACGCCGACCGCGCGCCGCTGAAGCGCAACGTGGATCAGCTTGAAGTGGGCGGCACGGCTCTGTTTCTGGCCAGCAATTTGTCGAGCGCCGTTACCGGGGAAACGCTCTACGTGGATTGCGGCTACAACATCATGGGTTTCTAGTGCATTTTTGTTTTTTGCAGTAAGGTTCCGTGCCCCATCCATTCCGCTTTTTTCTGCGGAATGGGTGGAAATCCAATGAATTTTCGGCCTACACAATTCCAGAAAATGCTCTAAGAGCCGGTCGACTTGCCGGATGCGCCGGCTCAACGAGCAGGCGCAACCGCACCATAGGCAAACGAAAGCCGCTGCAGCAGACGGTCTTTTGTTTCGGCATCGGCGAATGCAGCCGCAATCCCCATGCGATTGGTCGCCAGAAACTCCGCAGCGCCCCAGCCAAAGACGCGCTTCATGCTTTCATATTCCCCGGTCAACGTTGCTGGAGTGATCATGCGCGTATCCGTGTTCACATTGAGCGAAACGCCAGCCTGATAGAGCCTATGGATGGGATGCTCTTCCCAACTGGCGATTGACGGTACGATCTGAACATTCGACGACGGGCATAACTCAAGATGGATGCCCACGCGCGCCAGATGCTCCACCAGCCGCGGGTCCTCAATGCTGCGCGTGCCGTGCCCGATGCGCTCGGGGTCAAGCAAGCGCAGCGTCTCCCAAACGCTCTCGGGGCCGCAAGCCTCGCCGGCGTGGGCGGTGCGATGCAGCCCGTGTTCGCGAGCATATTGGTAAGCCGGCAGATGTGCATCCAGCGGAAATCCCGCTTCGTCTCCGGCAATGTCGATGGCAGCAACGCGGCTGCCGCGAAACCGCTCCACCAGTTGCGCTGTTTGCGTGCTCTGCTCCGCGTTAAAGTGCCGCAGCGTACACAAGATCAGGCGCGACTCAACGCCGGTGACGCACGAAAGCTCCTCCGCCGCCCGCTCTACCACGGCAACCACGCGCTCCGCAGTCAATCCCTGTTCTGTATGCAGCAGCGGGGCAAAGCGAATCTCCGCATAGATTACGCCGTCGTCCACAAGTTGCTCAAACAGATCCTCAGTCACCACGCGCAGCGCGTCTTCGCTCTGCATCAGCTTGAAGCCCTTGGGAGCGCGAAGGAGAAAGTCGACCAGGTTGGCGCAGCGCGCGGGCGCAACGTAGTCGCGCAGGTACTCTTCCCGGCTCACCGTTGGAGCCAGCCGCGCAACCACCTTGTGACTCAGGGAGCAATCCAGATGCAGGTGCAGTTCTACTTTGGGAAGCCGTCGCAATTTCATAGGATTCAATACCCGGCGCAAATGATCTGACCTACCGGCGCTCTACTCCTTCAGCGTGACGGTAATTTTTCGCGCATCTCCGCCGGTCGACGTGATCGCGATCTCGCCGGTGGCGCGCTTGCGAATGCTCTTGAACTTGTCGCCCCATTCCACAAGGATGAGCGCATCGGGAGTCATCAACTCGTCAAGGCCCAGTGTTTCAAGTTGGCGCTCGCCTTCGAGCCGGTACACGTCCAGGTGATACAGCTTTACCGGCTTGCCCTCGCGCGTGCCGTCGTACTCGTGCATCAGCGTGAAGGTGGGACTGGTGACCTCGTCGGCTTCGGCCGCGTCCAGCGCTTCGGCAATTCCCTTCACCAGCGTTGTCTTTCCGGTTCCCAGATCGCCGCGCAGCAGCAGAAACTGCGGAGGGGCCAGCAGGCGCGCCAGTTTGCGTCCCACTTCAATCGTGTCCGCACCGCTCGCGGTCGTAAATTCGTGGATGTTGCCTACGGCTTCGCTCATTCCATTCCCTCATCAGGATCTGTTGCCCGTGTTGAGCCCGCCGCTCGCGGTGCCCCTTGTAACCAAACATATCCGTTCGCACCCATCTCGCGAAAGTGTCGCCGGCTGGATTGAAAAGCCCGCGCAAGAAACGCGAGCGAATCGGTTGCCAGCAGCGTGTGCTCGTCCGCGGCGCGCACGGCCATATCCGCCGCCAGCCCATGCAGATACACCGCCGCCTCGACGGCCCGAGCCGGGTCATCGGAATGCTGCGCCAACAAGCCGGCGATCAGTCCTGTCAGCACGTCGCCGCTGCCGCCCTTCGCCATTCCCGGATTGCCGGTGGTGTTCACAGCCACTCGGCCGTCGGGATGGGCGATGAGCGTGCGCGCGCCCTTGAGCACGAGCGTGACGCCCAGCCGCTGAGCAAATTCCCGCGCCGTGTTGAGCCGGTTGGCCTGCACCTCGGCAATGGTCAGTCCCGTGAGCCGCGCCATCTCGCCGGGATGCGGCGTCAACACCAGCGTTCGTCCCCTGGCCAGCTTGGCCAGCAGCACCGGCTTGGCCGCAAGAATGTTGAGCGCATCCGCATCCACCACCGCAGGAATTTTAGTTGCTGCTAGAAATCCGCTGACAAACTTTACCGTCTCCTGCGCTTGCCCCAGGCCCGGCCCGATGGCCAGCACAGTCTTGCCCGCGATGAGGGCCGCTACTTTTTCGGGGGCCAGATTTTCATCGGAGATTGAGCCCGCCGCGCTGGTCTCAAGCCCCCACGTCATCAACTCGGGAGCGATAGCGCCCACAGCGCTCATGGCCGCGGCTGGGACCGCGGCAGTGACCAAGCCCGCGCCCACGCGCAAGGCCGCCAGCGCGGACATGGACGGCGCGCCGGCCTTGCCGCCAGCCGCGCCAAACGTGCCGCCGACCACTAGCACGTGTCCGAAACGTCCCTTGTTTGAGTCCGCCGCGCGCGGCGTGAGCGCTAACGCTAAGGCCGAACCCGCCCACGACAGTTTCTGCGTAGAAACGATGGCCTGCGGCGGCGATCCGATGGGCGCAACCACTACCGGCTGGTTCCAGCCGCGCGTCAACTGCCCAAAGACATGAGCCGGCTTGGGGGCTGTAAAGGTAACCACCGCGTCAGAGGGATACACGGGCGCATTCACGCTGGCGCTGGTTTCATCGGCTGGCCAGCCGGAGGGAAGATCGACAGAGAGCACCGGCGCGTGGCCGGCTTTCATCCACTCAAGCGCTGCGAGAGCAAGGCCTTTGAGCGGAGGCTTGAAGCCAGTGCCAACCACGGCGTCCACAATCAGGTCGGCCGTGAGCGCATCCTTGAGCCGGGCCAGTTCGCCGGCCGCTGTCACCGCGTGGATCGTTCCGCGCCCAGGTTCGGTCAGCTCCCGCCACGCAACCGCGGCATCGCCCTTCAAGCCATCGGGAGAGCCCAGCAGCACCGTGGTTACATCGAGCCCCGCATCGGCCAGCAGCCACGCCGCCATCATTCCGTCGCCGCCGTTGTTGCCTTTTCCGCAGAGCACCGTGACGCGGCGCGCCGCACTGAACTCGGCGCGCGCAAACCTGACCACCGCCGCAGCGGCAGCCCGCATCAGGTCGATCGACGCTACGCCGAACCGCTCAGTGGTGGCGTGATCGCAGGCCTGCATCTCGGCGGCGGATAGAACTTGCATGGCATCCATGGTATTGCATGAACGGCCTGGGTCGCCGAACGGCCTCGTCAAAACTCGATTCGTGCCTGAAATGCAATCATCCGCGGCGAACTATCCCCGCCCAGCCCCACCCCAAGCAAACCGGTCGGCGGCGAGATGGTGCTGGTCAACGCGCCGAAACCTGTCTGCGTTGCAGGCTTGCCAGGTGTACCAGCCTGATTGCCGGGCAGCGCAAAGTTGGCATGATTGAAGACGTTGAACACTTGTGTGTCCAGCCGAAAACTCACTCGCTCCGTGATAGGAATTCTTTTCGTCAGGTACATCTCGGAGTAGGTGAAATGAGGTCCGCGGACGTTGTTGCGTCCGGAGTCGCCGAACTGGCAGTCGGCGGGCGAATCTCCACCGACACATGCTCCAGTGCTGGGATCGACAACAGAAGCGAATGCATCCGGGTTGAGCCATTGGCGGCTGCCAATCTGAGTTATGCCAGCGACAGAACTCTTGCGGTAGAGCGGAACACCGGGAACGCGGTTTGCATACTGAGGGCCGCTGCCTTGAAAGATGCCGTTGTTATTGGCGGTATAGGGTGCGCTGAGAACGCTGAATGGCAAGCCACTGTGCAGGAAAGCCGTCAGCGCAATCTGCCAGCCGCCGAGTGCTTGCCGCAGCAATCGATGGCTGGAGTGGAAGGGAATCTCATAGATCCCATAGGCCGACAAGTTATGGCGCACATCATAGTCGCAATTGCCATATTCCTTGCGCAGGCTTCCCGGCAGCGGGGAGAGAATGCCGAGGCTGGAAAATGGAAGCAGTCCGCCGTTGGACACTTCATCGATGCAATGGCTGTAGGTGTAGTTTCCCCGCAGTGTCAGTCCGCCGAATTGTTTGCCTGCGCTGGTTTGCAAGCCGCTGTAGTGACTGCCCGCGCCGGTGCGGAATTCATTGACGCTGCCGAAGCGCTGATCGAGCGGCTG
>CAYZVG010000256.1:0-4988 GCA_964481595.1 uncultured Occallatibacter sp.
GAGTGGTCTGACCAGTTTATAATCCGAGTGGTTTTCGATCGAAGAATCGGCATACAAATAGATCCGCCAGGAGAGTACGCGCAATGACGGTTGGCTTGAGTATTCGCAAAGACGGTGAGTTGGATTTCTTGTCGCTGGGAGCATTGATCCATCGGCTCGACACTGGCATTATCCCGTTCCGTAAGGCCACAGAGTGCAAGATTCACGTCAGCGGCGGCGAGTTCAACGTGGCGGCAAACCTGTCGGACTGCTTCCGGCTGAGAACCGCGATTGTTTCCGCCATGGTGGATTATCCCATCGGCGATCTGATTGCGGAGCGCGTTCGCGCAATGGGCGTGAAGCCGATCTACAAGCACTTTAAGCACGACGGCGTGACCGGCCCCAATATGGCCACGGTTTACAGCGACCAGGGCCACGGCGTGCGCCCTCCCGTAGTGTTTTATAACCGTTGCAACGAGGCCGGCGCGCAGTTAAAGCCAGGCGATTTCGACTGGAAAGCAATCTTCTCAACTGGCGTGCGGTGGGTTCACTGTGGTGGATTGTTCTCAGCGCTTTCACCAAGCACGGCGGCTCTGGCAGCGGAAATGATGCGCGAGGCAAAGGCTGCGGGCGCGGTCACATCGTTCGACCTGAACTACCGCGAGAAGCTGTGGAACATCCAGGGCGGGAACGCCAAAGCCGTTGAAACCATCGCCAGAATCGTGGAAAACGTGGATGTGCTGGTGGGCAATGAAGAAGACCTGCAAAAGGGTCTTGGAATTCCAGGGCCAGAGGTGAGCGCTAAGTCGAAGCTCGATCCAAGCGTGTTTTTCGCCATGATGGATAAGGTGACCAAAAAGCTGCCGAACGTTAAGGTGGTTGCCACGACGCTGCGCGAGGTTCACTCCACCAACCACCACACCTGGAGCGCGGTTGCGTGGGTGAACGGGAAAACCTACTCCGCGCCTACCTGCGAACTGGACGTTGTGGATCGTGTAGGCGGCGGAGACGGCTTTGCCGCAGGGTTCATCTATGGTCTGCTTGCGGGTGAGACGCCAGAGCAGGCCGTCAAGCTGGGCTGGGCTCACGGCGCGCTGCTCACCACCTTTCCCGGCGACACAACCATGGCCACGCTGGAGCAGGTTCAGGCCTTTGCCAAGGGCGGCTCGGCGCGCATTCAGCGATAAGTGGGCAACAGCTCCGCAGAAAGAAATACCATCCCGCTCCTGATGGCAAACATCTCTCGTGTGGAGACTTGCCGGCAGGCTTGGTTGCGTTCGTAACTGGTATTCTTGCCATGCAAGACGTGGAGGTCAGGCATGGCAAAAATCACCCTTATCTTTGCCGTTCTATTAGCAGCTCTGGGGTTAGCCGGTTACATAGGCACCGGCAGTGCGCATCTAACGGCGCTTATCCCAACGTGGTTCGGACTGGCGATGGGCATAGGCGGTTATCTGGCCATCAGCCCGAGCGAAAGCCGGCGGAAGCTCTTCATGCACGTCAACGTGACCATCGGTCTGCTTGGCTTTATAGGCGGGCTTGCCGAGGCGATTCGCGGGTACGCGGCTGCTCACGCTGCAGGTCATGCTCCCGACCAAATTGCGCTGGCCTCAAAGCTCACCATGGCGGGTCTGCTGTTGATTTATGTCATCCTCTGCGTGCGCTCGTTCATTGCCGCGCGGCGCTCAGGAAAGGTTTAGCCGATGGGCGGTTTTCGCAGTGGTGTAAGTGGAATGTCAGCGCGGGCCGAACGCTCTCCGCATGGCCGGGGAACGCGCGCTGGGCAGGCGGATCTGCCCAAGAGAAAGCCCGATCTGAAGAAGATCTGGCCGCAAGTCTGGTCGCTCATTGCTCCGCGCAAGAGTCTGCTTGTCGTCGGGTTGGTGCTGATGGCAATCAACCGCGTGGCCGGTTTGGTTTTGCCGTATACTTCAAAGACCTTGCTCGACAAGGTGCTTTCTCCTGTCAATCCCCATGCTGAAATGCTGCCGCGGATTATTGTGCTGGTGTTTTCAGCAACCGTGATACAGGCTGCCACTTCGTATTCGCTCACGCAATTGCTTTCAAAAGCAGGGCAGCGGCTGATCGCCGACATGCGCCGCCAGGTGCAGCGCCACGTGGGCCTGTTGTCGGTCGCTTATTACGATGAGAATCGCACCGGCACGCTGGTGGCGCGCATCATGAGCGATGTGGAAGGCGTTCGCAATCTGGTCGGCACGGGCCTGGTTGAGTTTGTCGGCGGTCTGCTGACGGCCGTTCTCGCATTCCTTTACCTGATTCATCTCAGCGTAGCGGTCACGCTCACAGTCTTCAGCGTGATGGGCGTTTTTGTGTTTTTTCTGCAGTATGGATTCAAGACCATTCGGCCCATCTTTCGCGAGCGCGGCAAGATTAATGCTGAGGTGACAGGCCGCCTTACCGAGTCGCTTGGCGGCGTGCGCGTCATCAAGGGCTATCACGCTGAAGAGCGCGAAGCATCGGTGTTTTCGTCCGGGGTCGATCGGCTGCTGCAGAACGTGATGAAGTCGCTCACCATGACCAGCACGCTCGGAGCCGCATCCACAACGGTGCTGGGCATTGTGTCTTCATTGGTGATGCTGCTTGGCGGCCATCATGTGCTGAGCCGCACCTGGACCGTAGGCGACTACTTCAGCTACAACATGTTTCTAGCATTCATGATCGCGCCGGTATTTCAGATCGTGAACATCGGCACGCAGTTGACTGAGGCTTTTGCGGGTCTTGATCGCACTAACGAGATCATGGCCGAGATGGAAGAAAACCAGACGCCCGGCCGCGTCTTGAAGATGCCTCCTATCCACGGCGAGGTGCGCTTTGAAGACGTCGAATTCTCCTACACCGAAGACAAACAGGTACTGCACGGCATCAGCTTTGAAGCTCAGCCCGGAACGGTGACAGCACTGGTGGGCTCGTCTGGTTCAGGCAAATCAACCATCATCAGTTTGCTCTGCGCCTTCCATACGCCTTCAAAGGGTGTGGTGGCTGTGGACGGAATCGATCTGGCCGCGGTCGATCTGAATACGTTCCGATCGCAACTGGGCGTCGTGCTGCAAGAGTCGTTTCTTTTTGACGGCACCATTCGCGAGAACATTCTGTTCTCGCGCCCTGCGGCCACCGAAGAGCAGTTTCTCTTTGCCTGCCGCACCGCGCGCGTGGATGAGTTCGCGGAGCGCTTTCCAGAGGCCTACGACACGATCGTGGGCGAACGCGGCGTTAAGCTGTCGGGCGGTCAACGGCAGAGACTTTCGATTGCGCGGGCGCTGCTCGCCGAACCGCGCATACTTATCCTCGATGAGGCAACGAGTTCGCTAGATTCCGAGTCTGAAGCCATGATTCAGGCCGGGCTGGCCAAGTTGATGGAGGGCCGGACCACGTTTGTGATCGCACACAGGCTATCGACCATCCGCCGTGCCGACCAGATACTGGTGGTGGAAAACGGCAGCATCGTGGAGTGCGGCAATCACGCGCAACTATTCGCAATGCGAGGCCGGTACTACGATCTCTACACGCGCCAGCATGGGCTGGAAGCGAACCTGTTTCTCGCACCCGGCGAGGGAGATCTTGTACCAGAGTAGGGCGAGGGCAGAGCAGGGAATCGCACGGCTAATGTGAAGCAATCTTCACCTCACGGGTGCGTCTTTCGTGCCGCTACAGAAGCGAGTTTTTGGGCAAACGTCGTCCCAAGCCGAGATACCCCGTATCACGCCTTGACACTGGTCCCATATTTTGAGATTCTGTATCTATAGTCAAGAATCTAAAACGGAGACCTCCGAATGCGAGACGCAGCACCGCAGGGTACCTACAAAGTTCAAGCACTAGACCGGGCATTTGCCGTACTTGATTTGCTTGGAGAAAGCGAAATGCCGTTGGGATTGGCACAAGTCGCCTCCTCATTGCAGTTGCATAAGAGCACAGCTCACCGCTTCCTCATGGTTCTCGAACGCCACCGGATGGTTGAGCGCACCGCAAGCGGCAAATTCCGTTTGGGCCTGCGCCTGTTCGATCTGGGCAATCGCGCCATTGAGCAATACGATCTGCGCGAACGCGCCCAGCAGCATCTTCGCCGCCTGGTGAGCGAGACGGAAGAGACCGCGCACCTTTGCGTTCTCGAGGCCTCGCGCGTAATTTACATCGACAAGATTGAGCCGGCCCGTTCGGTCCGCATGATTACCCGCATCGGCGCCAGCAATCCCGTGCATTGCACCTCGGTAGGCAAAGCGATTCTTGCTTTTCTGCCAGAGGACCGCGCCAACGAAGTAGTCAAGCGCATCCGCTTTGAGCGCTTCACGCATCGCACGATTCTCACGTTGGAGGCGTTGCGCGCGGAGATGGAAAAGACTCGCCGCCGTGGTTATGCCGTCGACGATGAGGAGTTCGAAGAAGGCCTGCGCTGCATCGCGGTGCCGGTTCTGGATGCACAGCGGCAGCCGGTGGCGGCCGTCAGCGTCTCTGGTCCGTCGTTTCGCGTTACCGCACAAAAGCTGCCGTCGATTGCCAACCATCTGCTGCAGTGTGTCCGCGGCATTTCGCTGGACATGGGCTATGTATCTTCGAGCCGCGCAAACCGTGCATCGGCTCTCTCGGCCTAGGGACTTGGCCTGAGATTTCTTCAATGGATCGCGGACAGAGTGTGCCGCGAACCATCCCTGACCGGCTTGCAGGATTCGCAGCAAGATGCAACGGACTGGGGGCACGAAGACGGGCGTGAAATTGGAAGAGAAAGTGTTGAGGGCACACGCCGCCAAAGGCAAAACTTTCTGTTAAACTCATTCATGTACCAAGACGAAATCGAGATGCGCGCCAGCGCCCTTAATCTACGCCAGGGTACTCAAATCAAGGGGACGTAGCTCAGTTGGTTAGAGCGCTGCCCTGTCACGGCAGAGGTCGCGGGTTCGAGCCCCGTCGTCCCCGCCATTCATTCCAAAGCACTTAGGAGCGAATGGCATTCAAAGTGACAGATAAATCTAGGCACGATATGGGCACAGTAAGCC
>CAYZVG010000257.1:0-4982 GCA_964481595.1 uncultured Occallatibacter sp.
ACGCCGCTGATGGGGCCAGATGCGACGGGAGTGGGTCAGGTCTTCTGGTACACGGTTGAGGGGCCGTATGACAGCGGCACACTTCACTCGGTTCAGGACTGGTTTATCAAGTACCAATTGAATTCAGTGCCCGGCGTGGCGGAAGTGGCCAGCGTTGGCGGCTTTGTGCGCCAGTATCAGATCGATCTGGACCCTACGAAATTGCGCGCTTATAACGTCTCGCTTGAAAACGTGGTCTCCGCCGTAGAGCGAAGCAACAACAATGTCGGCGCCAAAGTGGTGGAAGCAGGCAACACCGAAGAGATTGTGCGCGGCATCGGACTCATTCGTGGATTGAAGGACATTGAAGAGACTTCGCTTGGCGCTTACAACGGAACTCCGGTAACGGTGGGCAATGTGGCCAGCGTTCAGCTTGGCCCCGAGTTCCGCCGCGGCGTTTTAGACAAGGATGGCAAGGAAGCAGTTGGCGGAGTCGTCATTATTCGCTACGGAGCCAACGCGCGCGAAGTGATCAATGCCGTCAAGCAGAAGATCGGCGAGATTCAGCCTGGGCTGCCCGCAGGCGTGAAGATCGTTCCCTTCTACGACCGCAGCATCCTCATCGATCACGCCGTGGATACGCTGCGTCACGCATTGATTGAAGAGTTGATTCTCGTCACGCTGGCGCATGTGCTGTTCCTCTGGCACTTCCGCAGCATTCTGGTTGTCACCATTCCATTGCCTCTGGCCGTGCTTGGCGCGTTCCTCTTCATGAAGGGCGCAGGCATCTCATCGAACATCATGTCGCTCGGAGGCATCGCCATCGCCATCGGCGTGCTGGTGGATGCAGGCATTGTAATGACGGAGAATGTCATTCGTCAGGCGGAGCAATATGAAGAAGAGCATGGCAACTATCGCGAGCACATTGTCGAAATCACGCTCAACGCCGCGCGCCTTGTGGGCCGCCCCATTTCTTTCGCCATGGTCATCATCATCCTGGCCTTCGTTCCGGTCTTCGCACTCACTGGAATGGAAGGCAAGATGTTTCATCCGCTGGCCTTTACCAAGACGTTCGCCATGGTGGGCTCAACCATTCTCGCCATCACGCTTGTGCCGGTGCTGTGCAGCTTTCTTATTCGCGGCAAGCTTCACCGCGAGGACGAGAACCCTATCATGCGCTTTCTGCGCGCCCTCTACCTGCCCGTGCTGACATGGGCACTGCGGCATCGCGCCATCACCCTCGGTATTGCACTGGTCTTCTTTTGTGCCGCAATTTACACTGCCACGACCATAGGGTCGGAGTTTATGCCCCCGCTCAACGAAGAGACGGCGGTCTTTATGCCAATCACCGACCCGCGCATTTCTCTGACGCGGGCAACTGAGATTTTGCGCCAGCAGGATGCCATCATTGCCGCAGACCCTGCCGTTGCAATGGTCGTGGGCAAGGTGGGACGCGCGGAGACATCTACAGATCCCGCGCCAGTGAACATGAGCGAGACCACCATCACCTTCAAGCCGGTTTCGCAATGGCCCAAGGGACTTACCAAGGACGCCATCCTCGCGCGTCTTGATGAGAAGCTGCAGATTCCAGGCGTCACGAATATCTGGACGCAGCCCATTCGCAATCGCATCGACATGTTGTCCACCGGCATTCGCACGCAGGTGGGCATCAAGGTGTTCGGACCGGATCTCAACGTGATTGAGCAAAAGTCAGAAGAAATCAAGGAAGTTGTTCGCAAGATTCCCGGAGCGGTCGACCTCTATGCCGAACGAACCACCGGTTCACCTTACCTGGAGATGACTGTCGATCGCGCCGCGGCTGACCGCTATGGGCTTAACGTTGCAGATGTCGAAGATGTGATTGAAACCGCAATCGGCGGAAAGAATCTGACAACAACCATCGAAGGCCGGCAGCGCTTCCCGGTGCGCGTCCGATACGCGCGCGACTTTCGCGAGAATCCTCAGCAACTGGGTGAAGTCCTCGTCACAAGCAGCAACGGCGCACAGGTTCCGCTGGACAAAGTGGTGACACTCAAGACTACGATGGGCCCTTCCATGATCTCCAGCGAAAACGGCCTGCTGCGCGGAGCAGTGCTGCTGAACGTGCGCGGCCGCGACGTTGGCGGCTTTGTCGAGGAGGCTCAGCGGGCAGTCGCGTCCCAGGTAAAAATGCCGCAGGGCTACTACGTTGAGTGGAGCGGCCAGTATGAAAACCAGATCAGCGCGCGGAAGCGTTTGGAACTCGTGATTCCGCTCGTTCTTCTTGTGATCTTTGTCCTGCTCTATCGCACGTACGGTTCTCTCAAAGAGGCTGCGCATGTCCTTCTGGCCGTGCCCTTCGCGCTCACCGGTGGAATCTTCCTGGTCAAAGCAATGGGCCTTAACTTCTCCGTTGCCGTCTGGGTCGGCTTTATCGCGCTGTTTGGAACCGCCGTGCAGACTGGCGTGGTGATGGTTATTTATCTTGAGGAGGCAGTGGCCCGCCGCACCGCCCTTGAGGGTCGCCTTACAAAGCCAGGTTTACATGCCGCAGTGATTGAGGGAGCCTTGTTGCGCCTCCGCCCCAAGGTGATGACCGTGGCGACCGTAGTCGCCGGCCTGCTGCCTCTGCTCTGGTCAACACGTACTGGAGCCGAGTTCATGAAGCCGCTTGCGGCACCGGTCCTGGGAGGAATGGTCAGTTCGCTGCTCCACGTGCTCATTGTTACGCCGGTCATCTTTACCTGGCTGCGCGAACGAGAACTCGCGAAGTGAAGGGACGGTTCATTTTCACCCGAAGGGATAACCACGACTCTTGATATCGAGAGAACACGATCAGCGCATCATCGCCAGAGCCGAGTTGAGGCGGATCGGCTTGTGGTGGAATTTGAGAGCAGCGGGCTGATGCGGCAGATCCCTTGTGCGCGGCATGGGTTGTAGGTGGCGGTGCTGGAGCGGTATCGCAGCCACTGCGCATTGGAATTGGTGAGTGCGGTTTGCACTCCGAGGGAATGAGAAGCGAGCGAGAGGGCTGGTTGCGTCGACCATACCCCACGATGGATGGTCAATCACCTTTCACTTGCCTTTCATCTTTGCCGCCGCAGGGTCGTGTTACCGTTCTCTCGTCTTCAGCACTCCCCAAGACAAGACGCGGAGGAATCCTATGGCAGTCAATGCGAAATCGACCCGCAAAATTGAGCCAACCCCGGCAAATGCAGGGCGCGCGAACCGTTCCGGAATCGCCCTGGCCGGGTTAGCGGCAGCAGCAGGTCTCACCCTTCTGCTGGCAACCGGTTGCAGCCTTTCAGAGGAAGGAAAGGCGGACACCACCAAGCCAGCCGCTACAACCCAGGTTCAGAGCTTTGGGGGGGTGGGCAGCACATTTGTTGACCCGCTGTTTACCTATTGGTCCAGCGACTACGCAAAGGGTCACCAGGTTCAGATCAACTACCGGGCCATTGGAAGCGGTGCCGGCATGAGCGAGCTGAAGAAAGGAAATCCAACCTTCGCCGTCACGGATGCACCGCTCGACGACACGCAGCTTAAAGATTATCCGCAGCTTCTGCAGGTTCCCATCACGGCTGGGCCCGTGTGCGTGACGTACAACATTCCGGGCGTGACAACAGCGCTGCGGCTGAGTAGCAAGACTCTTGCCGGCATCTTCGCGGGAGACATCATCAGCTGGCAGGATTCTGCGATTGCGTCAGAGAATCCCGGTGTAAAACTGCCGCACGCCGCAATCATCGTGGTCCATCGCACGGATGGGAGCGGAACAAACTTCATCTTTACCAGCTACCTGAGCAGCGTAAGTCCGGATTGGTCAAAGAAGATCGGTCACGGAGTTTCAGTAAAGTGGCCGGCCGGCATCGGCGCGGAGGGCAGCGGGAATGTACTGAACCTGGTGAGGAACAACCCAGGGACGATCACCTATCTTGAACTGAACTTCGCGAAAAGAGCAGGGCTTCCGGTAGCGCTGATCCAGAACAAGGCCGGTGAGTATGTGACGCCTAGCCCGAAGAGCGCCGAGCTGGCGGTAAGCGCCTTCAGCGACACGCTCGAAAAGGACCTGCGGGCTCCCATTGTGGACCCACCCGCATCCGCAAAGGGCGCTTATCCAATCTCCGGCATGTCCTACGTGCTGGTGCCAGTGGACGATAGCGTGGTTGGAAACCGCAAGGCATTCAAGGATTTCCTTGAATACACGATCAGCGCCGGACAGGAGGCGTCGGAAGAGCTTTCGTATGCAAAGCTGCCCATCGCAATCCAACAGCGGGGCGATGCGCTGCTGAATGAAATGACGGACAACGGCAAACCCATTCAGTAAATGAGCCTATTCGAGAGGTGAGATCAGCAGGGGGCCGCACGGTCCCCTGCTTTTTTGTTTGAAGGGGAGAAGCTACCGCAGGCTTTGGCGAATGATGCGTCCTTGAGAAACGCTCTTCCAGAAGAGGAGCGTTACCAGTTGAGCGCTTGCCGCCGGCTCGGGTTGGAGGCTGGTTCAGTCTGCTGCGGTTCGTCAGGAGGCGTGGGTTCAACGGATTGCGCTGCCGCCGATGGAGGCATTTGCTCGGCAATAGCCCCTTTTCGCGCAATGCGCAGAGCGGTTGCGAGCTGTTCAAGATCAGCGCCGGAGGCAGACTGCACGGGGACGATGCGCGCGACTGGAACCCCATTTTTTTCAAGAAGAAAGGAGGTTCCTTGATAGTGCGCCCGATTGATACAATCGGCGAAATTGCGGGCCGCCTGGGTGACGCTGATGACCAGCTCTCTCATAAAATCAGATTAGCAGATTCTAGGGAATCAGCGGTGCGAAGGCCTGGATTTTTGAATTTGCTACTCGCCTGCAAGCTGGTCAAGCAGGGCATCGAAGTCTTCCAGCCGCGCGTACTCGATGATGACCTTGCCCCGGCCGTGATGGTCCTCAATGCTGACCTTTAGTCCCAAAGCCCGCTGCAGACGCTCTTGAACATCGCGAATGTTGGGATCGATCGGAGGGACCGGCTTGGGCTCCTTTTTGATGGCGC
>CAYZVG010000258.1:0-540 GCA_964481595.1 uncultured Occallatibacter sp.
TGGGCGAAGAAGTGAAGATCACCGTCATCGCCACCGGCTTCCGCGACCAGATGCCGGAACGGCGCGCGCGCATGCTCAGTGTTGAAGAAGCGCCGGTAGTCTCCGTGCCGCTCATCGCTGTTCCCGTTGAAGAGCCGGATACCTGGATGAACGAGGAAACGCCCGCGCCAGTTCCTGTAAAGCAGGCTCGCTTCAAGAGCGAGGACGAGGATGAGCCCTCGGAAAAAACGAACGAGGCGTTCTTTTTCGCGTCAGCAGCGCCCGCGGTGGCCACCACGGTTACCATTGCCACGCCGCCCGCCGCAGCCATTGAAGAACCCGTTGCCGAGCCTGTGCCGGCGGCAAAAGCAGAGGCTGCTGAGGAGCTATTTGACGAGCCGGTGCCGACGCAATCGGTATCCAGCAGAGAAGAAGCTTGGGGCGTCACTGAAGCTCCCCAAGTTGAGACAGCGCAGCAGGAAGCCGCTCAGCCGGTTGCCTCGCTTTATCAGGAGGGCGAAGAGGC
The DNA here is from genome assembly GCA_964481595.1 of uncultured Occallatibacter sp. Taxonomy (GTDB): domain Bacteria; phylum Acidobacteriota; class Terriglobia; order Terriglobales; family Acidobacteriaceae; genus Telmatobacter. The sequence goes on from CAYZVG010000258.1 coordinate 506, forward strand.
TCAGCATCGGGATCTTGACGTTCCGGCCTTCATGC
>CAYZVG010000258.1:550-4948 GCA_964481595.1 uncultured Occallatibacter sp.
GGTTGAAGTTCTACATATTTTCGCTATTCCCGTTTTTGGAATTAGCTTGTTTGGCGGTATAGTTTTTGGTAAGGTTCTGAAACTGGGTGAGATATCCTAGGGGTAGAGGGTATTAAAGTCCTCCTGGGATAGGTTACGTTCGGAACTGGAAGTTTTCTTTAACCGGGATTAACTGGGCGATAATCGGATTACCGATCATCAAAGTAATGACGAACCGGTGATTTGAGTCACTTCGACGTTCGAGGTGAATGGCATAGTGTTCAAATCTGCGACTGGCTCTGTAATGGAGGTCGGCGCAATAGACGATAGAAAGTGCAGTTGATTTGCAGCAAGTGCGCCACCTGCGGGTAGACGTAAAGCAAGAAATCCTATTAATGAAGGGACCTATATTCTGATGAAGCTGTCTCGTATTTGGGTGGCATACATAGTTATTCTCGGGTTCGCGGGTTTTGTGAACTCCGCCGTGGCGTTGGATACGCCGCACACGCTGCGTCACGCAAGAACCACACAACCGCATCTGTCTGAAACTCATCGCAGCACCAGCCATCGCGCAGCAACACACACGAAGGCGGCGGCTACGCATTCTTCCGCAACCCATGCGGCGCCTGCCCGGCGTGGCGCAAAGCGCGCACCGGCCACAACAGCCAGAGCCACAACAGCAAGATCGCGCTCCGCTCTGCGCCGCGTGTCGCTGCATTCACGCCATCGTTCGAACGAGCGCTTCACTGCAAGCTCCTTTGCGAGCAGCGATATCTATGCAGGCGATGTGACTGCGGGCGAAGATCCGGTGGTTCGCCAGGCGGCCATTGATGCCATGGGCGACATGAACGGAACGGCGCTGGTGATCAATCCAGCGAATGGCCGAATTCTGGCCATGGTCAACCAGAAGCTGGCTCTCTCGCCGGGCGCGGAGCCCTGCTCCACAATCAAGCTCACCGTCGCTCTCGCCGCACTCTCTGAAGGACTGGTCACGCGCGACACGCCGGTGCAACTGGCCGGCTTCCGCATGAACATGACCCAGGCCCTGGCAAAGAGCAACAACCTCTATTTTGAGGAATTGGGACGCGAGCTTGGCTTTGAGCGCGTTCGCCACTACGCCAACGAATTCGGCCTTGGTGAGCTGGCCGGCTACAACATTCCCGGCGAGCAACTCGGCGTTTATCCCGACCAGCCCATTCCTGAGGCGCAAGGTGGCGTGGCGCGCATGTGTAGCTTTGGACAGGGCGTCTCGCTGACTCCGCTGCAACTGGGAGCCTTTGTTGCCGCCATCGCAAACGGCGGTACGCTCTACTACCTGCAGCATCCCACAACCCCTGAGCAAGTGGCTCAGTTAACGCCCAAGGTGAAGCGCACGCTCGACATCGCCCGTTATGTGCCCGACCTGCAAGATGGCATGGCCGGCGCGGTCGAGTACGGCACGGCCCGCCGCCTGCGCGCCAACTTTGCTGAGTTCCCAGTGTTCGGCAAAACCGGCACATGCTCTGACAACGGCACGCGCTTCGGTTGGTTTGCTTCTTTCTCTCAAACACCGCAGGGCAACCTGGTGACGGTGTTCTTTCTCGAGGGCGGCAGGCCCACCTTCGGCCCCCGCGCCGCCGAGTTGACCGGCGAGTTCTACAAGAACCTGTGGAATCACGACTACTTTGAGGCCAAGGGCACTGTGGCCACATCGAATGCACCCGCATCGTCGCCGCTCCAAGGCGATTTGGCCGCTGCGCAGTAACCGCTCCCCGGCATTCTCACACGAAGAGCCGCCTCCGGGCGGCTTTTCTGCTTCTGGCCGGCGGCCCTAGGGCTGGTTGCATAAATGGCTTTGTAATAAGGGCACGGCTTCAGCCGGGCCAATCAAGCGGCAAGAAAAGATTGGGGCTTTAGCCCTTGCCGGGATACGGCAAACGTAGGGCTGCCCGCGATTGCCTGCAACGAAACCGCACTCTCGCACATCGGATAGTAGACACTGCCTATTTCCAGAGTGCGCTCCTGGCAGTTCATCCTCTCTCAAAAAAAGGCAAACCTTCCCCTATGGCTCTACCGATTCACATCCTCATGGTTTACGGCTACCTGCTTTTGTTTGTGTGGGTGCTGGTGGAGCAGGTGGGTATCCCTCTGCCAGCGACGCCGGTGATTCTGGCGGCGGGCGCACTCTCCGCCGAACATCAAATCAGTTTTTGGCTCGCTCTGCTGGCGGGCGTCGCCGGTTCGCTGGCGGCAGACAGCGGCTGGTTTCTTGTAGGCCGGCGCTATGGGCACGTCGTGCTGCGCATCCTCTGCAAGCTGTCGATGGAGCCGACTACCTGCGTCCGCAAAACTCAGGACTCGTTTGGCCGTCGTCGCGAAATCACGTTGATGATCGCGAAGTTTGTGCCGGGCTTGTCGACGCTTGCGCCGCCGGTTGCCGGCCAAAACGGCATGGGCTTTGGTCCGTTCCTGCTTTATGACAGCATTGGCGCATCGCTCTGGGTGGGCGGCTTGCTGCTCACCGGCCGGCTGTTTGGCGACGTGCTCAATCGCGATCCGCGCGTGCTCGACTGGGCAGGCCGCTTCTCAGGCGCGCTGCTGATTCTTGGCGTGGCGATGTTCTTCCTAGGGCGCATAGTGCGGCGGCGCATGGTGCTCAAAGAGCTTGCCGCAGCGCGCCTGGAGCCGCAGGAGCTGAAGCGCCAGCTCGATGCAGGCGACCCGGTGTTTATCGTCGATCTGCGCCACCCGCTTGAACTGCTGCCCGACCCGTACACGCTGCCCGGGGCGCTGCACTTCTCTCCCGACGCGCTTGCGGCCCGGCACGAAGAGATTCCGCGCGACCGCGATGTTGTGCTGTTTTGCACGTGCCCCAGCGAAGCCACCGCGGCCAAGACAGCGATGGCGCTGCACCGGCTCGGCATTGACCGCGTGCGCCCGCTGCGCGGCGGATACGACGAGTGGAAGCGCCTCGGCTTTCCGCTCGACGCTGTCAAAGATCCTGGATTCGTGCGCATTGCGCCGGCTACCTTGTAAGCTGAAATGGTTGACCGCTGCGGCGGCCGCATGGGAGCAAGCCTTTGGCCTACGACGATCTGCGCGACTGGATTCGGACACTTGAAAAGCATGGCGAACTGAAGCGCATCCGCGAAGAGGTTTCGCCGGAACTGGAAATCACCGAGATCACCGACCGCGTGAGCAAGATGGGCGCGCATACTGCGTCGCACGCGAAGTACGCGCCAGGTGGGCCGGCGCTGCTGTTTGAGAACGTCAAAGGTCATCCCGGTCACTCGGTGCTCATCAACCAGTTTGGCTCTGAGCGGCGCATGGCGCTGGCGCTGGGTGTTGAGAATCTTGAAGAGATTGCGGGGCGGATTCACTCGCTCATCAACATCAAGCCGCCGACCGGCATGTTGGACAAGCTGAAGATGCTGCCGCAACTGGGCGCGCTGACCAGTGCATTTCCCAAGACCGTGAGCGCCAAAGACGCGCCCTGCAAAGAAGTGATCCTCAGGGACGGCTTCGACCTGAACGCGTTTCCGATTTTGAAGTGCTGGCCGAACGATGGCGGACGCTTTATCACGCTGCCCTGCGTGCACACGCGCGACCCGCGCTCGGGCAAGCGCAACATCGGCATGTATCGCATGCAGGTGTACGACGGCAAAACCACCGGCATGCACTGGCAGCGGCAGAAGGTTGCCGCCGAGCACTACCGCGAGGCGATGCGTGCCGCGGCCACATTTACAGGCGATGAAGCTGGCACGCAGTCCGCGCGCGTGGCGGCTATGGCGGAGTCGGCAGGCGGCGCGGTCGCCATTCCCGACGGCCCTATCGGCGGATTGCCGCAGGTGACATTTGGCAAACTGAAAGGCTCGCGGCTTGAGGTTGCCGTGGCCATCGGCACCGATCCCGCAACGACCTTTGCGGCAATCGTGCCCGCTCCGCCTGAAGTGGAGGAGTTTCTGATCGCCGGATTTTTGCGCGGCAAGCCGGTTGAGATTGTGAAGTGCGAAACAGTTGACCTGGAAGTTCCCGCTCATGCGGAGATCGTGCTGGAAGGTTACGTGGAGCTTGGCGAGCTGCGCAGCGAAGGTCCGTTCGGCGACCACACGGGCTTTTACACGCTCACCGACGATTACCCGGTGTTTCACCTGACCTGCATCACGCATCGGCGCAATCCCATCTATGCCGCAACCATCGTGGGCAAGCCGCCGATGGAAGACGCATGGATGGGAAAAGCAGTGGAACGGATTTTTCTGCCGGCGATGAAGATGCAGATTCCCGAGCTTGTTGATATTCATCTGCCCATGGAAGCGGTGTTTCATAACTTGATGCTGGTTTCGATCAAGAAGAGTTATCCAGGCCAGGCGCGCAAGGTGATGAATGCCATCTGGTCGCTGGGGCAGGCGATGTTTACCAAGTGCATTGTGGTTGTGGATG
>CAYZVG010000259.1:0-4926 GCA_964481595.1 uncultured Occallatibacter sp.
ATCATGGCCGAGGCGCTGGCCGATCGGCTGGCGGAGGCGTTTGCCGAGTGCCTGCACAAGCGTGTGCGCGAGGAGTGGCGCTACGGCCGCCAGGAGCACTTGAGCGCCGATGAGATGATTCACGAGAAATACCGCGGCATCCGGCCGGCGGCCGGCTATCCCGCCTGCCCCGATCACACCGAGAAGGCCATGCTGTGGCGGCTGCTCGATGTGAAGGCGCGGATCGGCATCGAGCTTACCGAGTCGTTCGCCATGTGGCCTGGATCGAGCGTGAGCGGACTCTACTTTGCGCATCCCGAGTCGCGCTACTTCTCGCTCGGCAAGATCGATCGCGATCAGGTGAGCGACTACCACGTGCGCAAGGCGATGAGCGTGGCAGAGGTTGAGCGCTGGTTGGGACCGAATCTGAATTACGATCCAGCGCGATAGCGTTCCTCCGCGCTAATGAGGACAAACGCAGCAGCGACGCATGCGGCGGATTCCCCTGTTTATGGGATTCCGCCGCGTTCCGCTTGTGTGCCTTGGTTCCATTTGCGAACGGTGACTGGTCGCCACTGGAAAGTTTTCTGCCGATCATTTCCATCTCCTGTGCAACAGTTGCAATTAGACGGAAAGAGAAAATGAGTGGCCTCCTCGAACGGCCGGGGCGTTTTCACGTAAACTGAGTTACACGCTCCCGGCCGTTCGTCTTTTTACGGCTGTGCCTCAGGAATATTCCATCCATAGTGAGTATCCTGCCGGGTCCGCTTCTTCCGGCTTGTGCGCACGCAATCCAGTACCCCCCGTTTGTCACAAGTTATTTCAAATAAATTCATAAGTCTGTTACTTGAGAAGCGATAAAGCTGAACGTTTTCACTTAGAAACCGCATTAATGCTATGTAAAAGCTGCAATAGATTTTTCGCATTCTATTTGCACAAAGTTGACTCTCCATTCATAAATTCAGGCACATAATGCTTGCGTGACCCTCCAAGTAGTTGGGAAGACATCGCTAGACCTGGAGCTTGTTTCCGCTCCCGGGGCAGAAGTTCCGTGCCCGATACCCCCTGAAGCAATACCCGCTGCGGGGATCGGCGCGCGCGTCCATGCGGAAGTTGGGCACTATCGTCTGCGCATGGCCCAAAGTGTTGAAGACCGCGACGCCGCTTGCAGGCTGCGCTTCAAGGTCTTCAATATCGAACTGCGCGAAGGGCTGGAAAGCTCCTATCGAACCGGCCTTGACCGCGACGAGTTCGACTTATTCTGCGAACATATTCTGGTTGAAGACAAGCAGTCCGGGCGCATTGTGGGCACTTACCGCATGCAGTCGGGCGAGTCCGCAAAGCGGAACCTTGGCTACTACTCCGAGCGGGAATTCAATTTTGCTTCATACGAACCGTTGCGCGGCGGAGTGCTGGAGCTGGGCCGCGCATCCATCGATCGCGAGCACCGTACGCCCGAGGTGCTGACCTTGTTGTGGCGCGGGATTGCACAGTATGCTACCGACATGGGATTGCGCTATCTCATCGGCTGCTCTTCGCTCAACTCGAAAGATCCGGCGGAGGGTTGGCAGATGTATCGCCAGCTTGAGCACTACCGGGTTGCTCCCGAGTTTGAAACAGTGCCGACTGCGAGTTTCGCATGTCCCACCGAGCCTGAGGGTCAGCAGCCACAGATTGCGGCCCAGAAAGAATGCGATTCCTTGCTAGCTCCTGAAACGGCGAAGGTTCCCAAGCTGCTCAAGACCTACTTGGCGATTGGCGCCCGCATTGCCGCGTCGCCTGCTTGGGACAAGGAGTTTGGCACCATCGATTTCCTCACCTTGCTCGATCTCAAGACCATCTCCTCGGCAGCCCGCAATCGCTTTCTGGCTCCTCTCACGCAATGAACCTGCGCCGGATCCGGCGCGCTGTGGCGTTAGGGTTCGAAATCTTCCTGTCAATCGTTCGATTATGGCTTTTGCGCCTCAATGGTCCTCGCACACTTGAGACGCGTGCGCGCTGGATGGGCTCTTCGTCGCGCCGCGTGCTTGAGCGCCTGGGCATACGTTGCACGGTACAAGGCCTTCCGCCGGAACACGGAATGGTTGTCTCCAATCACCTGAGCTATCTGGATATTCTGGTGCTGTCGTCGGTGATGCCATGTTTTTTTGTTTCCAAGGCCGAGATAAGCCGATGGCCGCTCTTCGGCTGGTTAGGGGGCAGCGGTGGAACCATCTTTCTGGATCGCGGCAGCCTAGCCAGCGCACAGTCAGTGGCCAGCCAGATCACCGAGAGGCTCAAACTGCCCGTTGCCATTCCGGTGTTGCTGTTTCCGGAGGGAACAAGCAGCGACGGCAGCCAGGTATTGCTGTTTCACTCGCGGCTCATTGACCCGGCAGCGTCGGCCGGTGCACCGATTACCGCGGCATCGATCCGCTATGTTCTGCACGATGGCACACCGGAGCGGGAGTTGTGCTGGTTCGGCGATCAAACCTTCGTCAGTCACTTGTGGAAGGTGTTGAGCGTGGGCGGATTCGAGGCTGAGGTGCAGTTCGGAGAGCCGCACATCTACGCGAACCGCCGCGCGGCCGCTCAAGCCACGCGTGAGGAGATTATTGCGATGCGGGAAGCGGACGACCGGAGTGCGGCACTCAGCCTTTAGCTCTCACCTTTATCCCACAGGAAGCGAGCGCCGGAAGTTGCGCTTACGCTCGCGGAGCCGCGGTGGAACCGCGGACGACGAGGCTGGTGGAGACCATGAACTCGCGCTTGAGGTCTGGAACGCCGGGGTTTTCAGCCTGTAGGCGCAATGCCTCAAACGCGGCCCGCGCTAGATCGGCGCGAGGCAGGCTGATGGTGGTGAGAGGCGGCAGCGTAAACTCGGCAAAGTCAATGTTGTCCAGGCCGATGACGGACAAATCCTCGGGTACGCGAAGGCCCGCCATATATGCGGCGCGCAACACGCCGATTGCGGTCATATCGTTCGAGCAGACGATCGCGGTAGGGCGTTTTGCGAGCGATTGCAGCTGAGCGAATCCCGCAACGCCTCCCTTAAGAGTGTGGTCGCACTCGACGACCCAGTCTTTCACGACGGTCAGCTTTGCCGCTTTCATCGCGGTGCGAAAATCGTTTTCGCGCGTGATCGCGGAGTGCAGTTTGTGCGGACCGGCAAGGAAAGCGATTTTGCCGTGACCGAGCTTGGCTAGATGATTGACAGCGGCCTGAATTCCGGTGGAGTAGTCGAGCAGAATTGTGCTGGCCTTGGGGTCGTCGAGCTTGAACTCGGCAAGCACGATGGGAACGTTGCGGTGAACCAACTGGTCCAGAACAGGCTCTTCTTCGCCGAAGGTCATTACCGCGACGCCGTCAACTTTGCGCTCAAGCATGCGGCGAACGCAGGAGGTGAGCGTTTTGGGATCGCTGTTTGAGGAGCTAACCAGAATCTCGTAGCCGTGGGCAACGGCGATCTCTTCAAAGTTTTGAATCAGCTCTGGGAAGAACGGATTGGTGATGTTCTCGACGATGATGCCGAGCAGGCGGCTGCGGCCTGAGACCAGGGTGCGCGCATGGGTGTTGGGAAAGTAGTTCAACTGCCGAATGGCCTGCCAAACGCGCTTGGAGAGACGCTCACTCACGAGCGGAGAACCATTCACGGTTCTCGACACGGTGGCGATGGAGACTTTGGCGACGGCGGCGACCGTACGGATGTCGGGAGTTTTGGCGGCGGACTTACGAGAAGCTTTTCGAGGCACGTACTTGTCCTGGATGCAGCGATTCAAATGTGAATGCAATGGTATTGCATTCACATGCCGAATGTAGAGCAGAAATATTTTTTAGTCGCGTTCCGCGATCAGCATGCGCAGGTCGCGGAGATTATGGCCGGTAGGGCCGGTCACTACGGAGTCGCCTAGCGCCGTAAACATGGGACAAGCGTCAAAGTTGGCCAGCGACGATTTGAGGTGGAACCCGAAGGCGTGCGCGCGCGCCACGGTGGAGGGGTCGGCGATTGCGCCGGCAGCCTTGGTATTGCCGTCAATGCCGTCGGAGCCGGCGCTGAGCACGGCCAGGCGTTGGCCCGTATACTGCTCCAACTCGAGCGCGCAGGCCATCACAAACTGCTGATTCCGCCCGCCGGCCCCCGGAGTGCGATCCATGGTGACGGTTACTTCGCCCACTGAGATCAGGCAAAGGCGCGGGTGAAGCTCACGGAGGGAGTGGAACCGCTTGAGCAGATAGCCGGCGGCGTCGGCGTAGTCCCAATCGTCGCAGCTGTTGTCGACCACTGTGAAATATCCGGCCTGCTGCGCCAGCGCACGGGCGCCTTCCACAAGATCGTGGCTTGAGAGCAGAATTTCGAAGACCGAATCGCGAAACGCCTCATCTTCGTCAGTCAGTGAAGCCGCTGAGGTGATGCGGCGCATTGCAGCGGCATCCGCCTTTTTGGGTAAGAACGGAGGACGCCAGCCCTTGTTGCCCGGCGACTCGGGCAGATCCTTCCGTTCGAAGAAGGCGCGGACCGAGGGCGGAAACTTGGCCGGAAGATCGTACTTGGCGAGAAGTTCCCGCACCTCTTCGACGGTGGAGTGATCGGGAGACGTGGGCCCGGAAGAAAGCGAGTCGAGTGAGCGGAGCGGAACGTCGGGCAGCAGCAGGCTCACTTTGGCGGCATCGGGCGCGGCCATCGCCAGGCGTCCACCTTTCACCGCGGAGAAGTGCTTGCGCAGGGTGTTGATCTCATTGATAGGCGCGCCACAAGCTACCAGTGTCTGATGGAAGGCCTGCGTTTCTTCAAGCGTAATGTGTGAATCGAGTGGCAAGTCAAACATGGCCGAGCCGCCGCCGGAGATGAGAAAGAAGATGAGCGTATCCTTCTTTGCCTTCCGCAGCAGCGCCAGTGTTGCACGGGCCGCGGCAAACGTGTCTTCGTTGGGCAGCGGATGGCCGCCCTCAAAGTAGCGGAAGCGCCAA
>CAYZVG010000260.1:0-4921 GCA_964481595.1 uncultured Occallatibacter sp.
GCCGCAAGCCGCGCATCGTGCTCCTCACCGGCTCGCTCGACGAAGACCGCAAGCGCGCCAACCGCGGCCTCATCAATCGCGGCGAAGCGCAACTGGTCATCGGCACGCACGCGCTCATCGAAGAAAAAGTCGAGTTCGACCGCCTCGGCCTGGTCGTCGTCGATGAGCAGCACCGTTTCGGTGTACTGCAGCGCTTCAAGCTGATGAAAAAGCCCAACCAACCCGAGCCGGACGTGCTCGTGATGACCGCGACGCCCATCCCGCGCACGCTGGCCCTCTCGCTCTACGGCGACCTCGATGTCAGCGTTCTCGACGAGTTGCCCCCCGGCCGCACACCCATCGTCACCCGCCGCGTCTCTGCCGAGCGCTCGCAGGAGGTCTGGGATTTTGTGCGCAAGCAGGCAGCGCTCAAGCGCCAGGCTTACATCGTCTACCCGGTCATCGAGGGCAGCAAAGACGACCAGCCTGAGCTGGACTTCTCGCACGACCCCGACTCCCCTGCCGCCTCGCCGCCCGCCAAAGCCACAGCCCGCAAAGGTAAAACCGGCGAACTGTTTGCGGCGTCCGCGCAGCAAGCGGCTCCCACCGCAAAATCCGGGCTCAGGTCCGCGGTTGAAATGTATGAGAAGCTGCGCACCGGCCCGCTCTCCGGCCTGCGCATCGGTCTGCTCCATGGCCGTCTTGACGCCGACGAAAAGGAAGTCATCATGCGCCGCTTTCAGCGCGGCGAGATCGACATTCTGGTTGCCACAACCGTCATCGAAGTGGGAGTGGATGTGCCCAATGCAACCGTCATGGTCATCGAACACTCCGAGCGCTTTGGTCTGGCGCAGATGCACCAGTTGCGCGGCCGCGTTGGCCGTGGCAGCCACAAGAGCTACTGCATCCTCATGACCGGCCCGCGCGTCTCCCCGCTCGCCGAGGAGCGCCTTAACGCCATGGTCCGCACTCAAGATGGCTTTGAGCTTGCCGAACTCGATCTGGCCATTCGCGGCCCCGGCGAGTTCTTCGGAACCCGTCAGGCGGGCCTGCCCGACTTCCGCGTCGCCAACCTGCTGCGCGACCGCCAGATCCTTGAGCTTGCCAAGCAGGAAGCCGCCCGCTTCGCCACACAGCGCGACGCCGAGCTCCCCGAAGCCGAGCGCCTCCGTGTCTGGGCCCGCCTCAAAGATTCATGGCAACGCCGTTACGGCCTGGTCGAGGCCGGCTAAGTAAAAATTATTTCGGCAGGTGGCCGGGTGCTCCACCCTTGATTTAGCAATTCAGTTTGGGTGGGCAATGTTATGGCGGATCAAAGGGTGCGCCACCCGCCGCCTGAACCTACCACTTCAGGTTATGTGAAAGCAGAACTTCGCCAAGGTTGTCAGCTTGCGATTTGATCTCTCTTGCCTGTTTCAAAAGTTCTTTCTCATCGGTGTTTGCGCGGTACTGGGCTACAGCGAGTTCGATTGCGTGGACAAGTTCCTTTATTTCGCAGGGTTTGGTGAGGTAACGAAAGATCCGGCCCTCATTGACCGCGTCGATCGCGCGATTGATGTCTTTGTGGCCGGTGAGGACCATGCGCACGGAGTTTGGAGAGAGCTGGCGAACCTTGGCAAGAAATTCTGCGCCGTTCATGCCGGGCATCTGCATGTCGGTGATGATCACTTCATAGGGGCCGAAGAGATGAACTGCGGCGAGGGCCTGGCCGCCGTTCGTTGCTGTTTCCACTTCGAACAGTCCGTGGAGAAGACGTTTGTAGCCTTCGAGAACGTTTTTGTCGTCGTCTACAAGGAGAATTCGGGCGAGTTCCATTGGGCATTCCTCCGCGTTCGAACTTGCGGCCGGCGTTGCAGCAGGCCTCGGGGCAGGCTTGGCTCGCAGTCTGCGACAGAGCCGTAGCCGCGGTGAGCCTGGGCAAGCTTCCAAACTACGCATTCGAGTCCCTGTGACGCGCCGTGTGCCCATGTCTGGCAGTCTCGAAAAAAGAACTTTCACGCGCCCTGCAGCGCAGGCGCTTCGCCCGGCCTCCGCGCCGGATACGTCTGAATCTCCAGATCAACGCTGGCGATCTCGCCGCCGCAATCTTCGTGATTGCTGCGTGTGCATTGGCAAAGCTCGGTAAACCGCACATGACCGCTCTGGCTCAGTTCAACGCCCGCCGCAATCAGCACGCTATAGATGTCAAGGCAGGCCTGCCGCTCGAATTCGAACAGCATGTTGATCATGCCCGTATCGTTGGCGCCGCGGCTCAGCACCCAGCCGCCGCTGGCCAGAATCGCGCCCGTCAGCGTCTTCACCAGGCGTCCCGGCTCGTCGGCCGCAACCGCCTTCATCTGCATCGCCCACGGAATACTGATTCTCTTCTCTGCGTCCCGTTCCAGCATTGCCTCGCCTCACTCTACTTTATCGGTGCCTTCTTCTACTCAATAAGCGGTGTGCCGGACTAGAACGGCGCATGACCGTCTTTGACACATCCTCCCGTCCATCCTTGGCGCCCTAACCACGATACGCGCAAAATGTTGTAGCTTTGTAGTCAATATGATCGTCGGTTCCGGAATCGATATGGTCGAGATTGCCCGCATTCAGCACTCCATCGATCGCTACGGCGCGCGCTTCCTCAATCGCGTCTTCACCGCTGCCGAACAGGCTTATTGCCTGCGCAAGCGCAACTCCGCCGAAAGCTTCGCCGCCCGCTTTGCCGCCAAAGAGGCTGGAGCCAAAGCTCTGGGTACCGGCATCAGCTACGGCGTCAACTGGCTTGAGATCGAGGTCGTCCGCGAGCCCAGCGGCCGTCCCACCATCCGCTTTCATGGCCGCGCCGCCCAAATCGCCACAGCCATCGGCTCGGCCCGCGCCGCCCTCTCCATCACCCACACCTCCCAGCTCTCCACAGCCAGCGTCGTGCTTGAAGATGGCAGATAATCCGCATCTTTCTGGTATCCTCAAGGCATCGGCTGCATCTATGAGCGAGAGGGGTTAAGTTGCCTAGTCGTAAAGAGATTCAGTGGTCACAGTTGCGGGTTGGATCGCTGGTCTTATCGGCGACTGCCGTCCTTATTGCCCTGATCTTTCTCATGTCCGGGTCAACCGGTGGCCTGTTCGCCCGCAAGCTCACCCTCCGCACCTACTTCGAAAACGCCGGGGGGCTCAAAGATGGCGCACCGGTCACGCTTGAAGGCGTCACCATTGGCACAGTTACGCATGTGCGCGTCGTCCCTGCCCGCAATCCCTACCCGGTTGAAGCCACCCTGTCAGTGGGCCACGAGTATCTGCGCGACATCCACACCGACTCCACTGCCTCCATTGCCCAGGCCGGCGTTCTGGGCGACGCCTTCGTCGATATCGACTCCACGCACGCCTCAGGGCCGCCGCCTGAGGAAAACGCCGAGTTGCGGCCCTCCGGTTCGCCCAGTCTGCAAGACGTGATTCGCACCAGCCAGATCTCCATTCAGGAGATCAACGATCTCACCCGCAAAATCGAGACGCTGATGGACTCGCTCAACAGCAAGCGCGGTGTCGTCGGCGAGCTCATCAACGATCCCACCATGGCCAAGAAAGTCGAGAAGATGGCCGACGATCTGGGAACCATCACCGCTGCCATCTCCAGCGGCAAAGGCTCGCTCGGCAAGCTCGTCAACGACGACACCCTCTACACCCGCGCCAATACCGCCATCGACAAGTTCAGCGCCATCGCCACCGATCTTGACAACGGCAAAGGCACCGCCGGCAAGCTGCTCAAAGACGAAACCCTCTACGACAATCTGAATTCCACCGTCTCCAACGCCAACCAGCTCCTCGCAGAAGTCAACGCCGGCAAGGGCACCCTCGGCAAACTCAGCAAAGACCCCGCCTTCGCGCAAAAGCTCGACGACACCGTCAGCCGCCTCGACTCCATCCTTAAAGGCATCGACGAAGGCAAAGGCACCCTGGGCCAGCTCGCGCAAAACCGCACTCTCTACGACCACGTAGACCAGACCGCCGACCAGGCTCAGCAGCTAATCGCCGGCATGCGCCAGGACCCGAAGAAGTACCTGGTCATCCGCCTCAAGATGTTCTAAACCTGCCAGTGCTTTGAGATCGGCCCCTTAGCAACCTGTCCCCATTCGCGCTACTCTAGTCCTTGTCCGGCTCTTGCGCCGGACGGGAGCAAGCATGGGTGTATTGAGCCGCATCGGAATTGCTATTGATACTGACCTGTTGAATCGGTTTGACCGTTCCATCCGAAACTCCGGATACACCAATCGGTCGGAGGCGTTTCGCGACCTGATCCGCGACCGGCTGGTCAGCGAAACAACTTCGGCACCGGACGCCACCGTCGTCGGTTCGGTCACACTCATCTACGACCACCACGCCCACGGTGTTGGTGAAAAGCTGACCGAACTGCAGCACGCCTTCCACCAACTTGTTGTCTCGACCAGCCATGCTCACCTGGACCATGAGTCCTGCCTGGAAGTGCTCATTGTCCACGGCAAGTCAGCTGAGGTCGAGCAATTCGCCGACCGGCTGATGGGGCTCAAGGGCGTGCAACACGGCAGGCTCGTTAAGACAGTACCAGCGCATGGGATGGATACTGGGAGAAAGACGGCGCACAAGCGCGCGCACAAGCATCCGCACTAATTCGGCAATCGCGAGCCTTGCTCGGAGCAAAGGGGCGGGCGAGTGCAAAGCTGACATCGGATGGAATGCATACGCCGACTACCATCTGAACGGCGGCGGCTGAGTCCAGATGGTGGTGTGACGGGATCACTCCAGTGCCTTCGACCACGCGCATTTGTCAAAAGCTTCTTCCTAACGAGAACCGCAACAGAAACGGTTCGGTGGGGTGGTTAACGCGTCCGAATGCCGGCGGGGCTGACGGATTGATTTGGTAGACATAGGCGTAGTCAATGTCGGCATCTCTGCGATACAGCATATTCACAAATTCAGTTGTAACGTGCCA
>CAYZVG010000261.1:0-4915 GCA_964481595.1 uncultured Occallatibacter sp.
CCGAGCTGATCGAGATCAGGCCGAAGGAAAAGTTCACCATCGGCCCCTTCACCATTGAGCCCATCCACGTTACCCACTCGCTGGTGGATTGCGTGGCCCTGGCCATCGACACGCCTGCCGGCGTCATCATCCACACCGGCGACTTCAAGATCGATCTCGCTCCACTCGACGACAAGGCCTTTGACCTGCACACCTTTGCCGAGTACGGCAAGCGCGGCGTGCTGGCGCTGCTGCAGGATTCGACAAACGTCGATCGCCCCGGTTACACGCCCTGCGAGCGGGCCGTCATTCCCCGGCTCGACGAAGTCTTCTCCCGCGCCAAAAAGAAGCTCCTCTTCACCTGCTTCTCTTCGTCCATCTATCGCATCCGCATCGCCCTGGAACTGGCGCGCACACACTCGCGCAAGGTGGTTGTCCTGGGCCGCTCGATGATGAACAGCACTGAGATTGCGCAGGATCTCGGCTACCTCGACCTGCCTCCGGGGCTCATCATCCAGCCCGGACAAATGCGCGACTACTCGCCCGAGCAGCTTATGCTGCTGATCAGCGGAACGCAGGGCGAGCCCATGAGCGCGCTCAGCCGCGCCGCCGTCGACAATCACAAGCACGCAACTGTCGAAGCCGGCGATACCGTCGTGTTCAGCTCGCGCATCATTCCCGGAAACGAGAAGGCCATCTTCCGCGTCATGGATCATCTTTACCGGCGCGACGCCAACGTGATCGCCGATGATGGAGCTAACGGGCTCATCCACGTCAGCGGCCACGGCAGTCAAGAAGAGATGCGTCTGCTCATCAGCCTGGTGCGGCCCAAGTTCTTCATCCCCGTGCATGGCGACTATCGCAACCTGCGCCGCCACGCCAGCCTCGCCATGGAGACCGGCGCGGTGGAACATGCAATCGTGCTTGAAGACGGCGACGTGCTTGAACTGGACAAGAACGACGCGCGCAAGAAAGACAAAGTCACCGCCGGCAGAATCCTGATTGACTCTGGCTCGACCAACGACGTTGTCGAGGATCTGGTGATCCGCGATCGTCGCATCTTGTCTGAAGATGGAATCGTGTTTGTGGTGCTGGCCCTCAACAAGCGCAACGGCAAAATCGAGCAGCAGCCTGAAGTGGTGATGCGCGGCTTTGGCGGCGCGGATATTACCGACCAGGCGCGCGAACTGGTGCTGAAGACCCTCGACGGCCTGACCCCTGAGCAGAAGTCCGACTACGGCACGGTGAAGGAAAAGGTGCGCGCCGATCTGAAACGCCTGATTCAGAAACAGACCGGTCGCCGCCCCATGATCATGCCGGTGATTCTGGAACTGTAGCGTGGAGTCTCCGAAGTCCGTTGAAGAACAACCGCAGATCCTTCGACTCACCACCCCCGAACTGAAAAGCGTTCGGGGCCCCGTTCGCTCAGGATGACAGCAGTCGTTTTGATGTGAACTTCTGCGGCAGTACACAAACGCCTGTTCGCCCGTCCCCTTTTTGTCAGGAGAAGGGAAGAGCAGCGACGGACAGGCTGGAATGAATCTCCACATGCACTGGAGCAACCGCGCCCATCAACGCGCGATCTGCGTTTTCAATCACCGGCCGATCGAACCGGCTCACTGCGCGTTGCCGGTTCAAATGGCGGGCGATGAAGAATTCGCCCAACTCCAGGCGCGCATTGCCATCCAGGTCGAGGTAACCGGCCTTCAACTCTGAACACAATGCTTGTGCCTCAGCGGAGGGCGAAGCCGCAATCAAAACCGGCGTGGCATCTGCGGATGTTCGCTCTGCGCACTGGCGCAGCGCCTCAATCGCGGCACGAACCTCCACGGCATCGTCGCAAGAATCTATCGCGCAAACCAGCAGACGGCTGTGACCGTACACTGCAACCTCCGCCACGATCGCTTCGGTATCGGCTCTCCGAGAGCCTGGCCGCGCCCTGCGAATCTCTATCAACCTGATCGAAGAAACCTGTTGAAGCAGCAATTCCAGAGCCTCAACCGCGCGGTTGCTCGAGTGTCTTCCCATTGCAGTGGTCTTCATGGCGAACTCCTCTCAGGGAATTCATGGGCTATGCGGAAACAGAAACGGTATCGGGTTCCGGCGTCAGCTTCATCCGGTGGCCGCTGGTCCGAGAGAGAGATGCCAGCTTGAATGAGTTCTTTCCAAAAGGAATCATCGCCATGGGAATGGGCGTCTTCGATGGCCGGTCGCGGCAATGCTTTGACTCCAGCCAGTCGCAGAGCCGGGGATCGTGAATTTCCGGTTGCCCCTCCCAGAAAACGGGCGTCAATCCGCACTGAATCTGCAGGTGGTCCAGTTGCAGTTCAATTACCGGCAGGCGCTTTGAAAAATAGCGGCGGACATTTCTGGTGCCGACATAAAGGCCGGAAATCCGGAAGCCTTCATATTGAGTCTTCACAACCATACTTCACCTCTTGTGATCGCCAATTCTTCTGCAGGCAAAAACTCGTTCATCGGGGCTGTTCACAAGCCCCCAATTGCGCTCAGGGAAGTAATAGGTTTCAAGCCGGGGCCACGCTCATTGGACGAATGAAAAACTGAAGCGGCAGCGGCTTCGTTCCTGTTGGTAGCGTGCGTTCAATGGAGACAGTTGGCTGATTGGGCGATGCACGCCACAATAGTCAGATCGTTTGCGGATAGCAGGCGAATGCCCGGTCTCGAATTCAACCGGCAGTGCCGACAGAATGCCTCGATGTTCCCCTCGCAGCTCGACACAGGAGACATACTCGTCCTGCTGCGGCAAAAGGTTCATCGGAAACAACGAACGTCCCGGGGATTGCAAGCGCGTCAATTGGTTGGTATCGAACGTGCGAGTCCGCGGCATGCTCCGCCGCGTGCGTTTGCTTACGAACTTGCTGCGAGGATATTGCCCCTCTTTTCCTCAGATGTCAAGGCACTCCCGGTGAAAATCTTTGCACTTCCGCATCTCTTCTGTGCATAACCTTCGCGATCCCATCCTTCAACTTGATTGGATGCGCAGACTTTGTCGTTGAGTTGCAACGGTGTACAAGGAGCAGGGAATGAGGGAATCGGGAGGAGGATTCTCCTCTCTCGGCCGGACGGTTCTCTACTGCAGAGGTGGCGCGGCTGCACACCGCCGCGGGCCGGGAACCGGGAGCAGGAAACCTGGATTTGTCACTCTTGCTTTCTTACTTCTTAAATCGCTTCGAGGGCTCGTCGGAGAAGATTTGGCCGTCGCGGATGTGAACAATGCGATGGGCAAATTCGGCGATGTCCGGCTCGTGCGTCACCAGAACGATGGTGTTGCCGCCGGCATGGAGTGAATCGAACAAGGCCATGATCTCCGCGCCGGTCTTCGAGTCCAGGTTTCCGGTCGGCTCGTCGGCAAGGATGATCGATGGATGATTGACGAGTGCGCGAGCCACGGCTACGCGCTGGCGCTGGCCGCCGGAGAGCTCGTTGGGCTTGTGGTTCATGCGCGATTCAAGGCCCACATCGATCAACGCCTGCTTGGCGCGGGCAACGCGCTCGGCTGCCGGAGTGCCATTGTAGATCAGCGGCAGCTCAACGTTATGCAGCGAAGAGGCGCGGGCCAGCAGATTGAATGTCTGAAAGACAAAGCCAATCTCCTTGTTACGAATGCGCGCCAGCTGATCGTCGTCGAGTTCGCTTACCAGTTGGTTGTTGAGCCAATACTTGCCGCGCGAGGGCGTATCGAGACAGCCGATCAGGTTCATCAGCGTCGATTTTCCTGAGCCGGATGGGCCCATGATCGCGACATATTCATTCCGCTTGATGCGCAATGAGACGCCCTTGAGCGCCTGCACCTGCTGCTCCAATCCCATGTCGTATGTGCGCCAGAGATCTTCGACGACGATAATGTCGTCGTTGGAGCCGGACGCTGTTTGCGTCGCTTCTTCAGTAATTGTGCTGTTCAGTGCCATCCGGACCTCATCCTTCGTTCCGCTTTTGCCGTTCAGGCCCGCCGCAGAGTTCCAGCCGACCGGCTCATTCTTTCGATTCCCGGCTTTCTCAAGCCGCGCCATTGACGAACCGGGCTTAGAGCCTGTTATTAACTTTCGCAGGCCGCGGGAAGTTAATAACAGGCTCTATGAACCGCTTTCGCTGTCGGAGGTCAGAACCACCTTCACTTTGTCCCGCTTCAGCAGCGAACCGGTCTTCAAATCGCGAAGCGTTTTATACGGACCGGTCACCACTTCATCGCCTGGGTTCAGGCCCGCCAGAACTTCGATATTCGTTGCGCCGGTGATCCCCGTCGTTACAGGAACGAACTTTGAGCGCAGCCGGCCCTTGGGGTCTTTCTCGACAACAAACACGCCTTGCACCGGATTCGACTTGGGATTTGCCGACGAATCGGTTGCGGCCTGCACTGAGCCGGAGCCCTTGGCGTTCGTCATCGCCGGGTCGTACATGGTAAGCGCCTGAATGGGCAGCGCAAGCACATTCGGCTTGTGTGCAGTGGTCACCTTCGCCGTGCAGGAGAGCCCCGGACGCAAGTCGTTCGTGTCGCCGTCCACAGTCACCACCACCTTAAAGTCCTTGGCCTCTTCGGTGCCGGTGGTCGACTGCGAAGTGGCAATGCCGGTGGAGCGAAGCAGCGCCTGGTCGCCAACCAGCGTAACGTGGCCCCTGAAGACTCGTCCCGGCAGCGCGTCCACCGTTACCTCGGCGGGCTGGCCTAGCACGATGTTCACAATGTCGGTCTCATCCACTTTCACTTCGGCGGTCACCACGCTCATGTCGGCCAGGGTCATCAGCGTTGAGCCTTCCGTGTTCTGGATGCCCTCGACCACGGTCTCGCCCTCGCGAACCGGCTCGTTGGTCACAATGCCGTCGAACGGCGCCACGGCGATGGTGCGGTTCAGCAGGTCCTTGTTGGCCTCAAGCGTAGCCACATCGCTCTGCATGTGTCCGCGGGCTGAGTCGGTCT
>CAYZVG010000262.1:0-4911 GCA_964481595.1 uncultured Occallatibacter sp.
CAACCCCCGGCTTAGAAGGCCGGTGCTCTATCCAGTTGAGCTACTCGCCCGCGCTCTCTTATTTTAGCGTTGAATGGGGCTCTGCGGAAGCCGCACACTCAGAAGAGCTTCCGCGCAGGCCGTCATTACTGCTGAAAGCGCCTCGGTGGTCTGGGCGGCATTGGTAGATTTGGCGCTGAGGTACGCCGTCACGCCATATCCTTCAGCTTTGGACGAGACGGCCTGGCGAATCACCAGGTTGATTGCGGTTTCCATCGATTCCGCGAAACTGGCCGTGATCGGCTGGCCGGCGCTGCTCGAATCGCCAGCTTCAAGCTCATTCAAGCGGGCGACTGCGTCGCGGCAAAACGCCTCGGCCTGCTCAATGGATTTGAAGACCTCGACCTCGCGGGGAAGCAGATCGACATAGCAGGCCAGCGCCGCGGGCTCCGGTTCCCACAGATCGCATTTCGACGTGTAGAGCGCCGAACCAGCGCGATTGAGAGCAAGCAGCAGGGCCGCCAGAGGCGCAGAAGCAGTAGCTTCGGCAATCTTGTCGATGAGTTCGGGTTGCAGCCGCAGATCGACGAACCCCGGCCAATCCGGCTCAATGACCGGAGCGTCGCCGCCAACCTCAACCTCCCAGTCAGAATCCATCGGTGCCTGATCCATGCGGGTTTCCGGTTTCACTCTGCGGCGCTGTCGCTTGCAGATAGCGGATCACTGTCGCCTCGGCCCAATGGATGTCGTCGCCGCTTTCGCGGGAGAGATAGGCGCAATGGCCGCCGTGCCGCGTTTCCGCAAAAGCCACGTGGGGGTTGGCAAGGATGCGATTGCGCGTCTCTGGCAACAGACGAATGAAAGGGTCGTCCTGCGCGCAGACAATAAGCGTGGGAACGGCGATGCGGTGAACGACGCGCGCGGCTGAGGCGCGGTAGTAGTAATCGTCTGCATTGCGAAAGCCGCAAAAACGGGCAACGATTTTGTCGTCGAATTCGCGCAGGGAGCGAACCGGGCCAATGCTGCAGGTTTGGTAGTGGCTAGGAAATAACTCTGCCTTGCGGTGAAAGCGGCGCATCAGTCCGCGCAAAAAACGCATCTCATAGGCGCGATTCAACGGCTCATGCAGAGCATCGGAGCTAGGCGCAAGATCGATGACCGGGCAGACTGTGGCGACGGCTGCGAGCGGAGGTCTGCTGCCCCATTCTCCGGCAAGCTTCAGCACCAGGTTGCCGCCCATGGAATAGCCGACAAGTGCCACCCGCCGCAATCCAAACTTGCCGGTTACGTAGTCGACGACCGCGCCCACGTCGCCGGATAGCGCGGAGTGATAAAGCGTTGGCGAAAGCTTCTCTGTGCCGCCGCAGTTGCGCATGTTCATGCGGACCACGTTGAAGCCCGCCGAGCACGCACGCGCTGCGAGGCCTTGAATGTAGCGTGAGTTCGACGAGCCTTCAAGGCCGTGCACCAGAACCACGGTGAGCCGCGCGGCTCGTACTTCTTCCGGCTGCCAGTGGCAATGGCAAAGCACGCGGCTGCCGTCTGCGGGGTCCACCTGGATCAGCTCCTCAACCGCTGCGAACTCGAGCGGCGGGCGGGGCAGAAAGTTTCCGACAATCGTCTGCAGGTGGCCGTTCGAAAGCCCGCGTCGCGGCTCAAACGCAGTGAGCCAACCCGGCAAACCGGGGGGGGCTTCGGCTGTCGTTTGTTCGTCAGCGATTTGCGGGGTCACGGAGTTATGGGAAATAGTCAAGATAGGAAAGCTGCCGCATGGCCTTGAATGGAGCGGCTATCAGAAGCGATGATACCACGGGGGCGGAACGCGCCCGCGGGACCGGAGCAGGGCACAGCCAGGGCAATCGCATTTGAAAACCTCGCTGACTGCGCGCTGTTGTTTGGAGTTTTTTTCTAGGAGGGAGCAGGGGCATTGATGCCCCTGATGTGGGCAGCGAATAGACTCGCCTTCAGGCGCGGGCATTGCATCGCTTTACGCTGAAATGCCCGCGGCTAAAGCCGTTTCCTGTTCAATAGTTTTTCAGGGGCATCAATGCCCCTGCTCCCTCCCAAAAACAGCATGAATGCCCTTTGTCCGAACGAATCTCTGCTATCACGTTTCAAATGCGCTTGCCCCGAGGGCACTGCGCTGCCCGCATGGGCGCCTGCGTGCGCGCTGATACGATAGCGAGTGAGTCGCGCAACTCCATTTTGAAGGGAAACGATATGAAATCCGCCTCGTATGCGCGAAGCGTTTGTCGCTTTGCATGCGCTTTTACAGCGAGCCTGTTGCTGGCGGCGCCCATACTTGCTCAGCAGGCAGTTTTGCAAAAACTCACCTGGGGCAATCCCGACCAGCCTTGGGGACAGCGACGCCCGGTGACTGACGCCGACCGCAAGGCGATCGCGCTTTACCGCTCCGGCAATATCCAGCCTGTGTATGCAACCAACTTCGACGACCAGCAGAAGCTTGCCGCCGACTGGCAATTCATCTCCGACGATTACCTCACGTCCTGCCGCCGGCCTGAGAATGATGTTGCAAGCCCAGACGGACTGCAACTGCGCACGCGCGTCGCAACCGACTGCAAGGCACAATGGTCCACCGGCTCCATCATCAGCAAGCAGCATTTTCAGTTCGGCTTTTACGAAGCAACCATCAAAGCCGCGGATATCGACGGAATGAACAATGCCTTCTGGCTGGTGACCGAGGATCACTTTGAGATCGACGTCTGCGAATTGCATTTTCCAAACATCAATCGCATGACGCTGCACAACAATAACAAGATCGATGGAAGTTTTCCGCCGGCAGTCGGATTCGACAGCCGTTTCAGTCACTACTTCTACTCGCAGTTTCACGACATTGGCGTGCTGTGGACGCCTACGGATGTGATCTACGAAGTCGACGGCCTACCGGTGGCCGCGATCCGCACCAGCAACTCCATTCACGGTGCAACCGATATCCGCTTCTCAACGGCGTTGATGGATTATGCAGGCAAAGTTCCCGATCATCCCGAAGGCCATCACATGTACGTAAAGTCGCTGCGCGTTCTTCCGCTGCAATAACGCAATGCGAGAGCGGATCGCGCGCGGGGTCCGCTGAAACTTGCATGATCGCACAAATACAAAGGCCCGAGGCGTGCGCCCCGGGCCTTTGGCCTTCCTCCGTACAAACTTGGTTGTTACTCCGCGGCGGGCTCTGCAGCCTTGGTGGTGGCCACGGTCCACTCGGGCGCACCCACCTTGAAGCGGGCAAAGCGGCGCACGGTGATGTTTTCGCCGAGCTTGCCGACCTTCTGGCCGATGAGCTCCTTGATGGTAATGGCCTGGTCCTTGATGAAGGGCTGCTCAAGCAGGCAGACTTCCTCGTAGAACTTAGCCATCTTGCCGTCCACGATCTTCTCGATAACGGCGGGAGGCTTGCCGGTGGCTGCAGCCTGGGAGCGGTAGATGTCCTTCTCGCGCGCGAGATCTTCAGGCGTCACGTCCTCGAGACGCACATAGCGGGGATCGCTGGCAGCGATGTGCATGGCGATATCCTTGAGCAGATCCTGAAAGTCTTCAGTGCGGGCCACGAAATCGCTCTCGCAGTTGATTTCGACCAGCACGCCGAGCTTGCCGCCCGGATGAATATAGGGGTACACGGAGCCTTCGTTGGTGGAACGCGAAGCCTTCTTCTGCGCTGAAGCCATACCGCGCTTGCGCAGCACCACGAACGCCTCTTCAATGTTGCCGTTGGTTTCCTGCAGTGCCTTAAGGCAGTCGCCCATGGGAGCGCCCGACTTCTCGCGCAGCTCCTTTACCAGCTTGGCATCGATTTTTACGCTCACTGTCGTCATCTCTCTTTTCCTGGCTCGCAGGCCAGCTTTATCCGGGTTCACGCCGCATGTTGAACGGCATAAGAAAAGCGTGGCACCTGAACCGGCTTACCACGCTCGTCTCAGTATGCGCACCCCGGGCGTTTCAGGAAGTCAAGGGCATCTAATTGGGTTCTTGCAGAGCCGCCACAGCCGCAGGCCGCGGCGGCCTAGTATTCGTGTTTCCGCTAGCGCGCCATTTCCTTAAACGCCGGCGCGCGCAGCTTCGATTAAAGTGCGCCTTCGGCAGGCTCGTCCGCTTCAAGAACCGCAACCGCAGCAGGGGCCTTGCGAATTCCGCCGCCCAGCACTGCTTCCATGTCCACCGGCTCGTCAGAGACGGCCGCCGCTTCAGGAGCAACAACAACAGCAGCGGTTTCGACTTCAGCTTCAACCGGTGCGGGCTGCACTTCGGCAAACGCCTTATCGCCCACCAGGTTCACGCCCTCGGCTGCCGAGTCGGCAATCTTCGAGGTGAACAGGCGGATGGCGCGCAGAGCGTCGTCGTTGCCGGGAATAACGTAATCGACAACCGTCGGGTCGCAGTTGGTGTCGACCACTGCCACAACCGGGATGCCGAGCTTGCGGGCTTCCTTCACGGCGATGGCTTCGTTGTTCGAGTCCACGATGAACAGGGCGTCGGGCAGGCGCTTCATGTTCTTGATGCCGGCCAGGTTGGCCTGCAGGTGCTTGCGCTCACGCTCCAGCTTGATAACTTCTTTCTTGGTGAGCAGCTCGTAGCGGCCATCGGTAGCCATATCGTCGAGTTCCTGAAGGCGCTTCACCGACTTTTGCACCGTCACCCAGTTGGTCAGCAGGCCGCCCAGCCAACGCTGGTTCACATAGGGCATGCTGGCGCGCGTGGCCTCTTCGGCTACCGCGTCCTGTGCCTGGCGCTTGGTGCCGACAAACAAGATGGTCTTGCCGCTGGCGCACAGGTCGGTGACGAACTTGGACGCATCCTTGAACAGTTTGAGCGTCTTTTGCAGGTCGATGATGTAGATTCCGTTGCGCTCGCCAAAGATATATTCCTTCATCTTTGGATTCCAGCGCTTCGTCTGATGCCCGAAGTGAACACCCGCTT
>CAYZVG010000263.1:0-4878 GCA_964481595.1 uncultured Occallatibacter sp.
CGAGACACAAAGAAAGAAAACAGACAAAACTACTTGGCGCGCGGCTCTATGCCGCCAACGATTATCACTCCGCCGCACTGTCGCTGCAGAAAGCCATGGATCGCAACCCCAACCTGCCCGGCGGCTGGTCTCTGCTGGGGCGCGCGCTGCTCGACGATGAAGACTTCACGGGAGCCAAAGCGGCCTTCCATCGCGCTCTTCAGGCTGACCCCAACGATTTCGATGCGAACCTGTACCTCGGCGGCACGCTGCGTCACGACGGCCAACTCGACGAGGCATCGCCCTATTTGGCGAGGGCATACAAACTGCGGCCGGATTCACCGGAGGCGGCCTACCAGATGGCTACGCTGGCAGCTTCGCGCGGCGAACTGGAGCAGGCGCTCAAGTATCTGCAGCCGGTCGAGGAGAAATATCCTGACTTCCAGCAGGCTCACGTAGAACTAGCCACCATCTACCAAAAGTTGCACCGGATTGACGACAGCCGCCGCGAACGGCAGATTGTCGCTGCACTTGATGAGAAGGAACGCGACGACAAGAGTCAGGCGCCAACCCCAGCTAAGTGATCGCGCCGACATTTCTCAAGGTGCCAGTTCGCCGACGGCGTTGAGTCTTAAGGTAAATTCCAGAGGCGTGCTGCAGTATCAGGCAGAAGGATTCACATCCACTGCTCGATCCGCACCCGCCAACCACGCGTCGAACGCGGCAAGCGAACGTTCGCACTGGATGCGATGCCGCTCCTTCTTGTCGCGAACCTTTTTGCGCATCTCCTCTTCAAGCGGCTCCAACAGGTCAAAGGTGATATTGGCCGGCTGAAAGCCCTTTGCATCGGCATGCGTAATGTAGTGGACCAGCGAACCCAGCGCAGTAGCGCGCGGAATCGGCGGGGGCTCTTGGCCTCGAGCAATCCGGGCGGCGTACATGCCGGCAAGCAGTCCCGTGGCAATCGATTCCGTGTAGCCCTCCACGCCCGATAGCTGTCCCGCCACAAAAAGATGCGGATGCTGCTTCAAGCGCAAATGCTCATCCAGCAGCGCCGGCGCGCAGATATACGTGTTGCGGTGAATCTGGCCGTAGCGCACAAAGCGCGCGTTCTCAAGCCCAGGTATCAGGCGCAGCACGCGGGCCTGTTCACCGAACTTCAAATGATTTTGAAACCCCACCAGGTTGTAGCTGTCGGCGCGCAGGTTCTCCTTGCGAAGTTGCACCACGGCCCACGGCGTCTTTCCCGTTCGCGGATCGCGCAGGCCCACCGGCTTCATCGGGCCAAAGCGCAGAGTGTCGCGGCCTCTGCGGGCAAGAATCTCAATGGGTAGGCAGCTCTCAAAGTAGTCGAGCTTCTCCCACTCTCTGGCCTCGGCAGGCTCAGCGGCCAGTAGCGCATCCAGAAAGCTGTCGAACTCTTCGCGGTCCATCGGGCAGTTAATGTAGTCCGCCGTGCCCTTGTCCCAGCGCGCGGCCATGTACACGCGATCCATGTCGATGGATTCGGCATCGACGATGGGTGAAATTGAATCGTAAAACGCCAGTTGGCCCGAGCCCGTCAGCCGTTCCAGTTCTCCGCTCAGTGCATCGCTGGTCAACGGTCCCGTGGCAAGAATCGTCAGCAAGTCCACCGGGCCCGGTTCGAGCGTTGTTACCTCTTCGCGAATCACGCGGATGTTTGGTTCGGCCTCAATCTCAGCGGTGATCAGGCGGGAGAATTCCACGCGATCTACAGCCAGCGCGTGGCCCGCGGGCACGGCTGTCTGGTCGGCAATGCGCAGCAGCGGCGAGCCGGCGCGACGCATCTCCTGCTTCAGCAGCCAGGGCGCGGTATTGGGCGACTCGCTTTTCAGCGAGTTGGAGCACACCAGTTCGCCGAAGTCGGCAGTCTGGTGGGCAGGTGTCAGCCTCGGTTTACCGTCAACCACAGCCCGCATCTCGTAGAGATCCACCTGGCAGCCAAGCCGGGCCGCAGTAAGCGCCGCTTCGGGTCCGGCCAGGCCCCCGCCAATCACACGAATCCTCATCGGCAAGTCTTTGCCTGCTCGCTGACCACGGTCACAACCTGCGCCAGGCGCTCAAGAGCTTCGCCGTCAACCCGCACATTGCGCCACTCGTCCAGAAATTCGGCGCCCATGGCCCGATAAAAGTCGATGGCCGGAGTGTTCCAGTCCAGCACCTCCCACTGCAGCCGTTTGCAGCCATTCTGGACGGCGATCGACGCCAGTTGCTGCAGCAGGGACTTGCCTATCCCGCGGCCGCGGAACTGGGGAGAAACAAACAGGTCCTCAAGGAAGATTCCCGGCCTGCCCACCCATGTGGAGTAATTGAAGAAGTAAAGGGCTATGCCCGCCGGCTGCCCGTCGTATTCCGCCATCAGGCAGCGATAAAAGGGGTTCGGCCCAAACCCGTCGCGAAGAAGGCTTTCCTCAGTCGCTTGAACGGCGTCCGGCTCGCGCTCGTAAACGGCCAAATCGCGGACAAAGGCCAGAATTTGAGGCACGTCCGCCTTGGTTGCGGTTCGTATCGTGGTTCCCATAAGACCATTCTATCCATTGCCCGGTTGGCGTCAGCCTCGGCACGCTGTTCCGTCTTTGCTGTGTGATACAGGCCACACTTACCGCAACGCAGCTGCCCTACCATGTATTCTTGCGCCGTATGAGGGTGGCTTGACCGCCGGAATGTGTTATCCCTCTTGTGCCGGGTCAGCGATTGGATTTAACGTTGGTTCTGCCAAGAGTTGCGAACTCAAGCGGGAAGGACTGCTCTTGCAAGGCCGTCCGTCGCCGGAGCAAGCGGATTCGGGCAATGCAGTGAAGCGGGTGGCCCGCGCCGCGAGGCTCTCATTTGCGCGGTTTAACAGCCGGATGTTGAGCGACCTGGCTCCGGACGGGTGGTTTATGGATAGGATATTTCTTGAGCGGGTGGGCTCCAGGTTCCGCATCGCTCCGAAGGAGAAGAAGATGAAGCGCAATCTCTTACTTTGGCTTGGCCTTTCGGCCTTTGCTGTAATGCCCGTGTTTGCTCTGGATCCGGTTGGGGCTTCGGGGAAGATTCATGGCCATGTAACCAATCCCACCGGCGCACCGCAGAACGGTGGCACGGTAAGTTTGTCTACGGTAAGTTTGACTGAAGGTGAACATGCGCCGGCGGCGATCACCTTTACGGTTGGCCAGGATGGCGACTACTCCGGCCAAGCGCCCCAAGGCTATTACGACGTGTCTTACCGCGACGTAAATACGCCTGCCGGAAAGATAGTTGACCTTATCAGGGGCGTCAAGATTACGGCCGGCCAGGATGTTGTTGCGGATATCGATATGTCGCGCGCAGCGTTCATCGCCAAGCTGCCGGCCGATCAGAGAAAGGCTCTGGAAGATCTGAAGAAGCAGAACTCCTCGGCGATCGAGGCCAACAAGACGATCGGTTCGATCAATGCCGATTTGAAGGTCGCCACGCAAGACATCAAGGATGCCGAAGCAGCCCGCACTCAGGCAGCCACCGAACTTGGTGCATCGGCAAGCATCGACGCGATCAATGCAAAGGTGGAGGAGATTAAGACCGCCAAGTACACCGAGATCGTGACCCTGATGACAAAAGACACCGCCGCTATGTCCGACCAATCCATTCTGTGGACTGACCTGGGGCGCGGTGAACTTGGCTTGAAGAACTACGACGATGCCGAGACCCACTTCAAGAAGGCAGTGACCGTCGAGACCGCTTCAAAGAAGCCCAAGCAGGACCTGATCGCCGTGTCCGATGCAGGGCTGGGCGAGGTGTACGCGCGTCAGGGAAAGATTACTGAGGCTACCGCCGCCTATGACGATGCGGTCAAGGCCGATCCGTCGCGTGCCGGTCTCAACCTCCGCAATGAAGCCATCATCTACTTCCAACTGGGCAACGCCGCCGCGCAGATTGCGGCTGCCGACAAAGCGATTGCAGTCGATCCAACTGCCCCCATTCCCTATTACATCAAGGGACAAGGGCTGATTCAGAGTGCAACTGTAGATGCAAAGACGCAGCGCATCGTTCTGCCTCCGGGCTGCGAGGAAGCATACAAGAAATACCTCGAGCTGGCGCCCAAGGGACAGTATGCCGCCGAGGTGCAGAGCATCCTTGACCAGGCCGCAAAGCCGATCAGCGTCAACAAGCGGGGCAGGTAGCAAGCAACCAGGTTAGTTATTCATCGAAGGGCGCGTCCGCATACCGGGCGCGTCCTTCGTTTTTCGGATTCGCTTGCCACATGCGCTACCGGGGCCCCGTCTGCCCCCGGAGCTTCTACAATCCATTGCATGGACTCTACTCTCCCCGGGTACGAGCAAGCTGCCGCGCTGGTGGCCGCCTATGCCGCCGATCTTGGACACAGGAGGCATGCGCAAGAGCGCGTGCCGCTCAGCCGTGTGTCGGGCCGGGTGCTTGCATCGCCCTTGCGCGCAGACAGCGATCAGCCTGCCTTTGCCCGCTCAACGCGCGACGGCTTTGCCTGCCGGGCAAAAGAGCTATCGACGGGCAAGGCGCTGACGGTGGCGGGGTCAACACGTGCAGGCGAGTCCCCTGCAGACACACTGCCCAAGGGCGCGGCATGGGAGATCATGACCGGCGGAGCAGTTCCTCCAGGCGCGGACTGCGTGGTGATGATCGAGCACGTTGACGCGGCAGACGGCCAAGTCAAGCTG
Source organism: uncultured Occallatibacter sp. (assembly GCA_964481595.1). Taxonomy (GTDB): domain Bacteria; phylum Acidobacteriota; class Terriglobia; order Terriglobales; family Acidobacteriaceae; genus Telmatobacter. The sequence continues at coordinate 4,656 of CAYZVG010000263.1, forward strand.
GCGCACGGCCGCACCATTGCAGCGGGCGCGAACATTGTGGCTCGCGGAGACCACGCCCGCAAGGGCGATCGGCTGCTGGAGCCAGGCGTGGCAATCGGCGCGGCGCAGGTGGCGTTGTCTGCGGTGTGCGGCCAGAGCGCTCTCGATGTGTATACACGACCGCGCGTGGCCATTCTGACCACCGGAGACGAGATTCTCGCCATTGAGCAGATGCCTGGCCCTG
>CAYZVG010000264.1:0-4807 GCA_964481595.1 uncultured Occallatibacter sp.
CGAGAAGTTCGAGCTGACCTGGTCGCGCAGAATCCGCTCGATCAGCGACAGATCGTGGTAGATGAGCGCTGGGGATTTGGAGGACTCCGAGCGCTGCTTGACGTCGTTCCACAGATTCATCAGGAACCGCAGGTCGGCACGGAGATCCTCTTCCGAAGCGCCTTCGGCGGCGGTGCGGACAATGAATCCGCCAGAAGCTTCGCCGCGCTCGTGCATCAGAATCCGCTTGAGCCTGTGGCGTTCTTCGTCTGAGGCAATCTTGCGGCTGACGCCGATGTGGGTCACCGTCGGCATAAAGACCAGGAAGCGGCCGGGCAGGGCAATGTGCGAGGTAATGCGCGCGCCCTTCTTGGCGATGGGTTCCTTGGCAATCTGAACCAGAATCTCCTGGCCCGGCTTGAGCAAATCGCTGATGACGGGCAGGTCGGTAGTCTGCATGGAACGGCGCGATGGGCCGCTGCGCCGCTGGTCGCCACGTGCCGGAGGCGCGCCGCGTCCGCGACGCCCGCGCCCGCCGCGCTCGCGGCGAGGCTGGCTGGCCGCGTCGCCGTTGGTCGGCTGTGCCGCTGCGCCTTCTTCTTCCTCGTCGTCTTCGTCAAGAACGTCTTCTTCAACGCCCTTTTCGTCGAAGTTCAACTGGATCTTGTGGTCCAGGTGGGCTTCCTGCAGCATCTCGCCGAGTTCGCCTGAACGCCCGGTGCGCAGGGTCTCTTCTTCGTAGTCGTCGGTGTCGTGCTCGGCGGCCTTGTGGTGGCGCTGATGCGAAACGGTCTCGAACTCTTCGCCCTCGATGACCTCTTCTTCAATCAGGCCTGCGCCGGGTTTATACGATGAGGCCACAGCAACCGAGGATTGGACCGATTTAGGAGCGGCAGCTTCTTCGTCCTTCTTGTCCTTCTTGCCGAATCCAAAGAGCCTGAAGCTCGAGGGGGGCAACGGGTCAACGCGGTGCGAGGCCGAGGCTTCGGCTTCCGGCTCGGCTGTTTCAGCCGTGGGAGCCGCAGGTTCTGCGTTGAGCTCTTCCGCCGCTTCGACCTCTATCGTTTCTTCCTCAAGTTGGCTGGCTTCGAATTCCGGCTCTTCGGCGCGCTTTTCCAGCTCGACCTCTTCGGTCTCTTCAACGTACTCGGGAGCTTTGGCTGGCGCAGCTTCTTCCTGCGTAGCCGCTGCAGCGGCCTCAGTCTGTTCCACTGTCTCGACAGGTTCCGCGGCAGGCTCTGTTTGCCGCGACTTCCGCAACGAAAGCGACTCGCCGGGAAGCAGACCGCTGCCATCCCACTCGAGCGGTGCTTCAATCAGCGTGGAGGGTTTTTGATAGCTGAGCGAGCGCGAAGGAGGCGCGGGAGCGGCCTTGGGCTCCTCGGCCACCGGAGTGCCGCCGTATTTTGACAAGGACTCGCCGGGCAGAAGTATGGGCGTTGACGTTGCAACCGCACGGGGTGCGCGTGGTGCGGGCTCAGGCGTGGAGGCCGGCTGGCGTGCCGCCGGAACCTCGGTGGCCCTGATCTCATACGAGGTCTCAGGCTCGGCCGATTCTTCAAAGGTGTTTGCTGAGAAAGAACTCTCTTGCTTTGCCTCAGGCTCGGCGTGAGTTTCGCGCTGGTCGGTCTGGCCCCGAGCGCCGCGGCGATGGCGGCGTCCGCGCCAGCGTCTTCCGCCGGAGCTCTGCTGGTCATCGTCCCGGTCCTCGGCGTCGTTGACTGCGGGAATAATCTCCACGGCGGGCGGCGCGGCAGTTTCGGCCTCTTCAGCCGGCTGCGCTTCGCGGGGCTGGCGATCCTGCCGCTGCTCTTGCTTCTGGCCGCGCGGAGCGCCGTTCTGACGCCTGATCTCGCGAGGTGGCTGATTGGCGCCGCTGGCCGCGGCCTGTTCCAGCTCATCGGTTTCTTCAGCGTCCTCGAGCTCCATGAAGTCGGTTACATAGAGAAACGCATCCCGCTCCAGGCCAAGGTCGACGAAGGCCGACTGCATGCCGGGCAGGACGCGGGTGACGCGCCCGTTGTAGATGGAGCCTGCTAGGGTGTACTCGTTTTCGCGTTCGTAATAGATTTCCGCGAGCTGATCGTCTTCAAGAATTGCAAGCCGTGTTTCGTGCGGCGTGCTTGAAATGCAAATTTCCTTTGCCATCTTACCTTTCCGTGCGGCAGCTTAAGGCTGCCCGCAACCGCGGCAAGGAAGGATGGACGCACGCAGGACCGGAGACAGAGAGATGCAAGGAGAAACTACCAATCGCGACGGCTTATGAATATGGTTTTCGCCCACCAGGAATGGTGAACCACGAAGAGATTCCACTTCAATAAGTCGAACGAGTCGAGCGTCCGAGCAATACGATGGCAGAGAAATTGCGGCCACCCGTTGAGTCGGGGCCGATTTACCGCTGGCTGGCGCATGGATGGGACGCGCGGGTCTGGCCCAGTGCTGGGCGCGTTCCATGCAGCAAGTCAAATGCGAGCGGCAAAGGGATCCCCGGAGAGAACTTTTTATTGCCGGGGTGGGGTGGCGCCGAAGCCCGCGGCAGTCACGATTTGTGTCTTCCGTGGGGCGGTTTTCCCGTCTCTGCGTACTCATGAACCCTTGTCCTGCCGGGTGCGATCCATTCGGACCTGACCGGCGAAATTACCGATATTAGAAGCCTTGGGGACCGGACAGTTCCGGTTCTGCCCAAGTGTCGAACTTGTGATCCGGCCACCGGGTTCGTTCAAGTTCCCAGGGGCCTTAGTTTACGAACCGGCGCATGCGGACATTCATGACCGCACCCAGCGACAGGAACGAAAACAACACTGAAGAACCACCGTAACTCATTAACGGTAAAGGAATTCCGGTGACGGGCATAAAGCCTATGACCATGCCAACGTTGACCAGAATCTGAAAGGTCAACACAGCCACGATTCCCATGATAATGAGTGAACCGGACAGGTCGGCGGCTGTTTGAGCGTTCTGAATCAAACGCATCAATATGAGAAAGTATAGCAGCAGCACGAAAACCGCGCCCACGAATCCATGTTCCTCGCTAAAAGCGGCAAAGATAAAGTCCGTATACGGAATGGGCAAAAAGTAGCCCTGGGTCTGGGTTCCCTTTTCGGCTCCCTTGCCCCACACACCTCCCGAACCGACGGCGATCAGCGATTGCCGGATCTGGTAACCGGTGCCGCGAGGATCGGTGTCGGGGTTGATAAAGCTCGTGAGACGCGCCTTTTGATACGGCTTGAGAATCTTGCCGCTTGACCAGACGCCGGCGATCAGCGCCGTTCCGCACACAAAGAGAATCGCTGCCTGACGAAAGCTGATGCCTCCCAGGAAAAGACCGGCCACCAGGATTGGCGTGTAGGTGAGCGTGGTGCCCAAGTCGGGTTGGATCAAAACCAATACCATGGGCACGCCGACGAGAACAAAAGCCCGGAAGATCTCTCTCCAGGTAAGGTTGCGCCCGCCCAGGTTGGCGAAGTAGCGCGCGATCACCAGGACCAGCACCAGCTTGACCCACTCCGAAGGCTGAAACTGGATGGGTCCGACGCTGATCCACCGCCTTGCGCCCAGCGCCTTGTGTCCAACCAGCTTTACGGCAACCAGCGCGAGAACGAAGATGCCGTAGGCCCACGGGGACCAGTCGAGCAGGCGATGGTAGTCCAACTTGGACATCATGAACATGCCGAAGAGGCCAAGGCCGATAAAGAGCATCTGCTTGTGCTCAAAGCTGGCAAAGCGCGTATGCACGGTGGTGGAGTGGATTTCGGCTAGCGAGATGGTGCAGAGCGCCAGCACCGCCAGAAGCAGCACCCAATCGAAGTCGCGAAAGCTCAGCAGGCGGCGCATGGCGGTTATTGTCCTCTCTTTGGTGCCGCGGGTTGAGCCGGCGCGAGCCGAGCCAACTGCGTGGTAGTTGCGGTGGCCGGCGCGCCGGCACGAACCTGTCGGGGAGACGGTCCGGCGAGCGATGCGTTGGCCTTGTTCTCAGCCACAACCTTGCCGTTGCCAACCAGGAAGGCTCCGGTTTGGATCTGCTCGCCAGTTCCTTTGCTCTTGCCATGCGGATCGGGCGCAGTCCAGACGGCTCCCATCTCGACCGGTGGGGTCGGCTGCTTTTGCGGAATCAGGTTGTGGGCCAGCCGCCGCTGCTTTTCAACATAAGCGGCAACTACCTTGGCCCCGATGCGCGCCGGGTAGTAGCTGAACTCGCCATTCTGCCACAGCACGCACACCACCAGTTCGGGGTTGCGCCGCGGAGTGACGCCGACAAACCACACATTAGGATTGGTCGACCGGCCTTTGCTGGTCTTGTCCAGCGCTATGTGGCTCATCAGCTGGGCGGTTCCGGTTTTGCCGCCAAAGTCGATTCCCTCAAGGTGCGCCGAGCCGGCGGTGTGGAAGTATCCGGGCTGGGTTACGTCGTACATGCCGTCGGTGATCGTCACCCAGTTTTCAGGATCGATAGGAATATTCGCTTCGCCGCTGCCGGGATAGCTGTCGAGAAGCTCCTTGTAGAAATCCTTGGGGAGCTGGTCGGGAAACACGACGTGCGGCCGGACCAGATGCCCGTCGGAGGCTATGCCGCCGATAATCCGCGCCAGTTGGATGGGCGTTGCCTCGACTGCGCCCTGGCCGATGGAGACGTCGAGCGTTTCGTCCGGATACCAGCGCGCATGGTAGTTCTTCAGCTTCCACTGGGCCGAGGGCATCAGCCCCGCCTGCTCGCCGGGCAAATCGATGCCCGTCTTTTGCCCGTAGCCGAACTCGGTGGCGTACTTCGCGATCCGGTCGATGCCCAGCTTGTCGCCCAGCATGTAAAAGAACGTGTCGCAGGAGTAGG
>CAYZVG010000265.1:0-4798 GCA_964481595.1 uncultured Occallatibacter sp.
CGCATGGGTCCGCCGAGCGTGAAGCGGAAGGGCTGGGCGACGTTGCGGCGCAGGTAGGAGTTGATTTCGCCGGTGGCGGCGAAGATGTTGTCTGCGCCGAGCGATACGGTTCGGCTAAAGGAGAGCTGGGCCAGGGGCGTGTTGGCGCTGGCGACGGCGTGGTAGAAGGCTCCCGCGGATGCCGTGAAGCGATAGCCGCTGGGCGAGAGCGTGCCGGATGCGGCGCGGTCGATGTCGATGCGGAGCAGGCCGGTTTGCGCGGTTCCTGTAATGTAAGGGCCGCCGCCGGATCCGGTGCGCAAGGCCCAGCGTGTGTCGAGCGCGGACCAGGATGCGGATAGCTGCGCGGCGTTGCCGAAGGTGCGGCCGACTTGAAGGCCGGCAGCGAGGTTCTGCTGAAAACGCTCGGCGACGCGCTTTTGATTTGCCCAGAGATAGACGGGCTGGCGCAGGACACTGGCGGTGGGTTCGAGGAAATATCCGCGCGGGGTGAGCAGGCGGTAGTACTCGATTTCAAGCGCGGTTCTATAGCCGAGCTCGGCGGTGGCGGGCGCCTCGGAGCCGTAGCCGCCAAGGTTCTGATCGACAACGCGGAGGTTGAGGCCCATGCGGGTGATGTTGGAGGATTCTGCGACCAACTCGGGCGAGACGATGAGATAGGGCGGCCCGATGGTGTCTTTGGTGAGGCGGACTTGAATGCCGGTGTCGGCGGCGGCGTTGTTGCTGGTGTTGTTGCTCGCGGTGTTGGACTGCGTGCCGGCGGGGGATGGCGTGTAGGTCTGGAATGTGGCGGAGTAGACGCCGTTGGACTGCACGGGCGAGAGGGCGGAGATAATGGCCGTGGGCGAGATGGGCTTTCCTTGGAGGGGATCGACGTTGTCCCGGACGACGCGGGTTGCGCCGGGCGATCCGCCGGCGACCTTGACGGCGAGCAGATTGCCGGGCTGGGGATGCGTGCGCGATTGGCGGGCGGCGAGGTAGGCGGCCCAGTCCCGATCGTTGAGTGCGTAGCGCAGCAGGGCGGCGCTATTGGCCTGAGCGGCGAGATAACCTTCGCGGATGAGCTGGCCGCCTTTGCCGTAATCGGTGGTGGAGTAGGTGTCGAGAGGGACGACGATGAGGACGTCGGCGAGCTGCTCGCCCTGCTCCACATTTTGCTCGATGCCGGCGGAGAAGGCGCGGCTGAGCACGCCGAGGACCGAGCCGATATCGGAGTTGGAGAAGGCGTCGCTCTTGAGGTGGACGGCGATGACGATGTTAGCGCCGAGATCGCGCTTGACGACATCGACGGGCAGGTTATCGAGGATGCCGCCATCGGCCAGGTAGTGGCCCTGCGCGTCTTTTACGGGAGAGAAGACGCCGGGGATGGAGATGGAGGCGCGGACGGCGGTGGGCAGGGGGCCGCTCGCGAAGGTGATGGAGTGGAGGGTGTTGAGATCGGTGGCCACGCAGCGAAAGGGGATGGGCATGGAGTTGAAGTCGAGCTCGTGGCTGTTGTAGGCGGACATGTTGGTGTCGAGAAAGTCGTTGACGCCGCGGTCGGAGAGCAGGCCGTTGCGGGCCTGGAGGCCGTTGCGCAGGCCGAGGGTGAGCGAGTCGGGAATGTCGCGGCGGTCTTGGCGGCGGCGGTAGCTCAGGTCGGAGTAGGGCGTTTGCAGGGTGAACACGCCGGTAAAGGCGTCGCTGGTGGCCAGGGCGCGGAGCTCGGCGGGAGAGACACCGGAGGCGTAGAGGCCACCGACGAGCGATCCCATGCTGGTTCCGGCGATGCGGTCGATGGGGATGTGATGCTCCTCCATCCACTGCAGGACGCCGACATGAGCAATGCCGAGAGCTCCTCCGCCTTCAAGAGCGAGACCGACGACGGGACGGCCGGCGGGCGCGGTTGGCGGCAGGGGAGCGGGATTGGCCGGTGCGTTGAGCATGGTTGAGGGAGAACTGGCCGGTGCGGGCGCGGGTTGCTGGGCGCGGGCGGCGACTGCGCAGGGGAGTGCGGCGAGAAGGAGTGCGGCGAACAGCTTGGGGGGAGAAAGACGAGAGCGTTTTCGATTCACTTGTTCACATTGCAACCGCATCGAATGTGGCTTTTTCTTAAGGAAAAAGCCACTCTGCTGTGTGCTTTCTGTAGAGAACAGAGTCGAAAACGCTGTAGCCATAGGGATCGCCTCGCGGTAAAGCGGCTTTGCTGGTATTGAAGCTAGCGCATTTTGGGCGGGGGATGCTGTGACGGGTGGAGAAAGCTGGACCGGGGCGCGCCATGGATGGCACGGGAGGGGGATGGAGCCGGATTTGGGATGGGGCGCGGGCCGGGGCGCAGGAATGCCGGGGGAGAGAAAACCCCCACTCCGGCGAAGGAGACGACGCCAGAGTGAGGTTTGAACTGGAAGCGCCCATCCGGAGCTGTAATTGGTTTATTTGGGCGGGGCAGGCGTAAAGACTTCGCGCTTGCGGCCGGGCTCCGGTTTGGCCTTGGGTTTAGGTGCCTTCTTGGTCTCTTTCTTGCCTTTATCCTTGTTTCCCATGCAAGAAGTGTGACACAAAACGGGGTGGTGGGAAAAGGGTGAGAGGGGCGATTGCTGTTGCCGGTTGGGGTTCGGGGGAGGGGCGGGGAAGGGCGCGGTCGGACGCGCATTCAAAGAGGCCCGCGAATCTCACTTGATCCGCGTGATTATTACCCCTTGATTTTCAAACTTCAGCCATCTAATAGAGCGGAAATGACTTGGACTCGTTTTCTAGACTGAGACAGTCTATAATTAAGGGCCCAAGAGAAAGTGCAATATTATTGTACTTTTGTTAAATAGTATTTGACTTTCTTTTCGCGCCCATCTATTCTTTTTTTATGCTGTTCAAAGCTGCGGCAATCGGGTCCCAGGAAGCTGAGGTGATAGAGCGAGTCGAAGAGGCTAGGCATAAACTTCGTCATAATCTGGCGCGGCCTCGCAGATGGACAGGTCTTCTTCGCCGCAACACCTTTGCTCGTGGAATTCAAGGATCGAACAGTATTGAGGGGTATAACGTCACCGCAGAAGATGCGATTGCGGCAGCAGAAGGAGAGGAGCCGCTCGACGCAAATCGAGAGGTATGGCTCGCCGTTACCGGCTATCGCACTGCAATGACCTTTGTCCTCGAGTTGGCTAAAGACAAAAACTTTGTCTACAACGAAGGGTTTTTGAGAGGTCTACATTTCATGATGCTTCAGCACGATCTCTCGAAGCATCCCGGCAACTGGCGACCGGGAACCATTTATGTGCGCCAGGAATCGAGCGGAGAAGTTGTCTATGAGGGGCCTGAAGTTGAAAGTGTTCCTGGCCTCATCGAAGAGCTGATTGAATTCTTAAATTGCCTCGATGATGATTGTCCCCACGCTCTCATTAAAGGGGCAATGGCGCATCTCAATCTCGTACTGATTCACCCATTCTCCGGCGGCAATGGGCGCATGGCTCGTTGTCTCCAGACACTTGTTCTTGCGAGAGAAGGCATTCTGGAATCGGAATTCTCTTCGATTGAAGAATATCTTGGACGGAATACGCAGGCGTATTATGACGTTTTAGCCAAGACTGCCGAGGGTCTCTGGCATCCTCGCAACAGCACAAAAGCCTGGATTCAGTTCAATCTCACTGCGCATTTTCGCCAAGCTTATACGCTAATAAGCCGAACAAAAGTCATGGATATTCTTTGGGCAGAAATGGAAGAGATAGTTAAACACCTTGGTCTGCCCGAAAGAACGCTATATGCTGTGTGCGATGCGGCTATGGGCCTTCGTGTACGGAATTCGACCTATCGAAATCTCGCGGAATTGAACGACATAATGGCAAGCCGAGACCTGAAGAATGCCGTGGATGCGGGTTTATTGATTCCAAGCGGTGAACGACGCGGAAGACTCTATATTGGAGCGCCCAACATCAGGGCTGTATTTGACCGTCTGAGGAAAGACTATATTAGGCCCATTCCCGACCCTTTTACCACAAGACCTGAACAAATGGAGCTGCCTAATCTTTAGGAGCCTCTCACGATCTGCGTGGCGGTTTGGTTTACGTTCTTGCCCGGTTTCTGCTTTGGCCATCGTTCCGAGCGAACTCCGCGGATCACCTTTCCTGACCCGTCTTTACACGTCTCTCCAGCCTTTGCTTCACGCCCTTTGCTTCACGCTTGGAGCAGGGCCGATCAAATGGCAGGTTTTTCTATTTCCGCAGTCTACGCTGCATTGAGGACCGTTGCCAGCTGAGGAAAGCTAGACCACGCCATTGTCCTTCTTACGACCGGTTTGCAATTCGTGCGCCACTTGGATAGAATTCAAAGATGTGTCCATGGGAGAACCCTGGACTGTCAATAACACCACGGCTTTTGGGCTTGGATGGTGGGTTGGCTCGGGTGGCGGAATTGAGCTGCCGGTGAGGCAATCCCCAGAGAGTTCCCCGCAATGCGGGGCTGGCAAAAGCGGTGGGAGACGAGGGAAGAATGCCGAAGAAATCCAGCAAGAATATTGCGAAGGCGCGCGCCGCGGTGACCAAGCCGGCGTATCCGCTGCCTGAAGCAGTGAGCCTCCTGAAGCAGGTTAAGTACGCCAAGTTCGACGAGACCGTCGACTTGACGATGCGCCTGGGCGTGGATACGCGCCATGCCGACCAGATGGTGCGCGGAACGGTTGTTCTGCCGCACGGGCTGGGCAAAACCAAGACCGTTGCCGTGATCGCCTCTGGCGACCGCCAGAAGGAAGCGACCGAAGCCGGCGCCGATTTCGTTGGCGGCGAGGAGATGGTGGAGAAGATCCAGAAAGAAAACTGGACCGCCTTCGACG
>CAYZVG010000266.1:0-4791 GCA_964481595.1 uncultured Occallatibacter sp.
GGATTCATTGGGCCGGGGAATGTAACCCTGGGGCAGCACGCTTTCGGAGTGAATGGTGAAACTGAGGGGCGAGAAGTCGGCCAGCGTTGCGGACTGAACGCCCGGCAGCGCCCTGACGCGCGTCAGAATCTGACGATCGAGTTCCAGCGCTTTGGCAGGGGGGTAGCCGAGCGGATCGAGATCGAATGAGGCCACGTAGACGTGATTGGGGTCAAAGCCCAGATCGGCGTCCTGGGCCTTGCTGAGGCTGCGCACGAACAATCCGGCGCAGACGAGCAGGGTGAGCGAGAGAGCAACCTGCATGACGACCAGTCCGGAGGCAAGGCGTGATTTGTGCAGGCCGCCGGAGGTGTTGAGCGCTTCATCTTTGAGCACTGCCGCAGGAGAAAGAGCGGATGCGCGCAAGGCCGGAACCACGCCCGCAACAACAGACGTCATAGCAGCAATGAGAATCGTGACCAGGGTGACCGTGCCGTCGAGGCTTCCATTGATATTGATCGGCAGGGATAGAGTGCTGGGCAGGAAGGAGCCAAGCGTGCGGGCGGTCCAGAAGGTGATTGCAAGGGCGACGACCCCTCCGGCCAGGGCGAGCAAGAGATTCTCGACCATGAGCTGCCGAACCAACTGCCAGCGGCTTGCGCCCATCGACATGCGGATGGCGAATTCCCGACGGCGCCCGACCGAGCGAACCAGTAACAAGTTCGCCACATTGGCGCAGGCCAGCAGCAGCAGAACGGCGGCCAGGGCCAGCAGAATTGGCAAGGTGCCATAGAGATAAACGTTGGCCCCGAAGGGCGAGCGCCAGAGCGGGTCGGAGCTGATCTGGTTAGGTCCCCTATGCGAATCCGGGTAACGATCGACGATGCGCTGCATAAGCAGATTGAATTCATTCTCGACTTGCCGGTGATCGGCGCCGGGGCGCACCACGCCGAGCACATTGAGCCAGGTGGAGCTGCGGTCGTCGATGCGCGTCGAGCCCCAAACCTGCCGGTCCATGCCGAGAGGAATCCAAAGCTCAGTGCGAAGGCCGCTCTTGCAGCCCTGAAAGCCGCGCGGAGCGACGCCAACAATGGTGTAGGTGTGACGGTTGATCTGTGTCGTCTTGCCGACGATGGACTGGTCGCCGCCAAAGTGATCTTGCCACAGATCGTATCCGAGTACGACCTCAGGCAAGCCGGCGCGCTCGTTGGCCTGGGATGGAAGAAGCGTTCTTCCGAGAATCGGCTTGACACCCATCACCTCAAAATAATTCGCCGATGTCAGTGCGCCGTAGGCCCGCTGCGGTCTTCCGTTGCCGGTCAGAGCCAGGTAATCATCGTGATAGGCAAGCAAACCGGTCAAGGTCTTTGAGCTATCACGCAGGTCTGCATAGTCAAGGTAAGAGAAGGGCGGGCTGGCATGCTCGCTTCTCTCTCCGCGCTGGATGGTGAGCATGTTGGAAGTGTTTCGAACGCCGGGGATGGGATTGAAGAGGGTCGAATTGATCCAACTGAATATGGTGCTGTTGGCGGCAATGCCCAAAGCCAGCGTACCGACTGCCAAGGCTGCGAAGCCGGGAGACTTGCGCAACTGGCGCAGCGCGTAGCGAATGTCCTGAAGCAGCGTGTTCATACTCGGCTTTCCTCGATATTTCGTAGCGGCGTGTTATTCGCTGCGCAAGGCCTGCATGGGTTCGATGGAAGCGGCGCGGCGCGCGGGAATCAGCGCCGCAAGCAGGCCGGCCACAAGCAACACGAGCGCCATCATCAGGAACTCGCCGGTCTCTTTCGGAGCGTCCAGGTAAATCACCATACCGATGAGTTTGCGCACGGCCACAGTGAGTGCGATACCGGCAACGGTTCCTGCGCCCAGCATCCATGCCACTCGGCACATCACCATCGCCAGGATGCCGGGACGCGAAGCGCCAAGCGCCATGCGCACGCCGATATCGCGTGTGGATTGCTCGACCTCGTGAGTGACGAGGCCATAGAGACCGACCAGCGCCAGCAACAGCGCCAGCCCTGCAAAGATGCCGAAAAGCCAGCTATACATGCGATCGAGGACCAGCACCTCGGAGACGATCTCGGTCATGGTGCGCGGCACCTCGAAGGGAACGGTGGGGTCCAGTTCATGCACGATGGCGCGGATTGCGGAAATCTGCTGCCTGGGGTCGCCGGCGGTGCGAACAAGCAGTGTCATGTTGGCGAGCTGGTTCGGTCGATCCTTGAGATCGACTTCGTCTATCAGATAATCGTGCTCGGCAAGCGGTGGATCGTAGATGCTCTGGCGTACGTTGCCGATTACGCCGACGATATGGGACCATTTCTCCGGCCTTTGGTCGTCTTCAATGCGCTGTGCGGTGGGATCGAGGCCAGCCGGGATGAACTTGCGCACGAATGCCTCATTCACCACGATTCTGCCTGTTTCATCGATGCTCTCGGAGCGGTCCAGGCTGGGCGAAAGCTGACGTCCTCGATGCAGGGGTATGCCCATCGCGTCGAAATACCCGCTGCTGACAAACCGGTCTTCCGACAGCATCTCTTGATTGGGCGGGTGGGCTGGCTGGCCTGCAATCTGTAAGTCCATGTTGCTGCCATAATGCTCAATAGGCAGCATGTTGATCGATCCCGCTGCCTGGACTCCGGGCAGATGACTCACCCGCTCCTCCAGCGGACGATAGAAATCGCCAATTGGATCGTGTCCCTGGTATTTCGCCGGAGAGAGTCCTATGTTGACGGCGAGAATGCGAGAGGGATCGAAACCCAGATCGGCATGGCGAGAGCGGGAGACACTGCGGATCAGCAGCCCTGACACCACCAGCAAGACCAGCGTGAGAGCTACTTGCACGACAATGAAGCCGGAGCGCAGCCGCTGCTGGCTGCGGCCTGAGCCGGCGCTGCCGCCGGCCTTGAGCGCGCGATTTGGATCGATTCTGGAGAGGCGCAACGCCGGATAGAGCGAAGCCGCAAGGCTGGCCGCGACGGAGGCGGCAATGGCCGCGGATAGTACGATCCAGTTGAGATGAATGTCGGGACCGCGCCACAGCGCATGGATCAGGAAGTTGCGCATCAGGCCGAGCATGGCCCACGCCAGCAGCACTCCGCCCGCAGCGCCCAACAGGGCCAGCAATAATCCTTCAGTAAGCACCTGGCGAACGATTCGCGCGCACCCCGCTCCGACAGCCGAGCGCATGGCCATCTCGCGCTCGCGCTTGACGCCCCGCGCCAGCAGCAGACCGGCGACGTTGACACAACCTATGGCCAGCACGCCCAGCACCGCGCCCAGAATCGTCCATAGCGGACCCTTGACCTGCCAAGTCGCGCTCTGCGACAGGAATGCCACGCGAATCGTCCGGCCCTGGTCGCCAGGATTGGCCCGGCCCAAATTCTCGAATACCTGGGTGAGATCCGCCTGCGCCTGATGGATGCTCACTCCCTCTTTCATGCGGCCCACGGTCATGAGCCAATGGCTGCCACTGTTTTCGGTCGCATACGCTCCTCCAAATATCCGCGTCGTAAAAACGGCGTTGCGGATCCCCAGAGGAAAGCGGAAACCGGCGGGCATGACGCCGATCACGGAGGAGGTCCGGCCATCCAGCTTGACTGTTTTGTTGAGAACGTCGCGGTCGCCGCCGAAGTATTTCTGCCAGACCTCATAACTGAGCACGACAATGTCGTTTTTACCGTCCTGCTCATCGCCGGGGGCGTAAGTGCGTCCGAGAATCGGCTTTACTCCGAAGACCTGGAAGAAGTTGTCGCTTGAACGTACACAGTCCAATGAAACCGGGCCGCTCAATGGCGTCTCTACAGTGGCTTTTCTGTACGCGTCGTAGCCGGCCAGCGAGGCGAAGGTTCTCGCCTGTTCCCTCTCGTTCTTATAGGAGGGCCAGGAGGAGGGCTGATTGTAGCCGCTGCGGCTGATGGCTTGAAGATCGACGATTCTCTCCGGATGGTCGTAGGGCAGCGGGCGCAGCATGACCGTATCGAAGACGCAAAAGACCGCCGTAGCCACGCCGATGCTCAAGGCCAGCGTGAGAACAACAGTGAAGGCGAAGCCCGGCGCACGGCGCAACTGGCGCAGCGCGTAGCGCAGATCATGAAACGTGCTCTGGAGCAGCATCGCTACGCCTCCACTTCTTCTTCGAGCTTTTTCAATTCGGTTTCAGAGACGACCTTGCCGTCGAACAGATGCACCTCGCGGCCGGCGTGGCGCGCAAAGCGCGGATCGTGCGTGACCATGCAGATGGTCGATCCCTCGCGGTGCAGTTCGCTCAGCAGGTGCATCACAGCTTCGCCATTCTTTGAGTCGAGATTCCCGGTGGGCTCGTCGGCCAGCAGGATGGACGGCGAGCCGGCCAGCGCACGCGCCACGGCCACGCGCTGCTGCTGGCCGCCGGAGAGCTGCGCCGGATAATGCCTCATGCGGTGCGCCATGTTCACGCGCTCCAGCGCCTCCTTCACGCGCCGCTTGCGCTCCGCCGAGGGCATTCCGGCGCGGTAGGTTAGCGGCAGCTCCACATTCTCTTCGACCGTGAGGTCGCCGATAAGGTTGAAGCTCTGAAAGATGAAACCAATCTCCTGGTTGCGAATGCGCGAGCGCTCGCTGAAGCTCAGGTTCTCCGCCGGTTTGCCGTTGAGCACATAATGCCCGCCGGTGGGCGTGTCCAGTAGGCCCATGATGGACAGCAGCGTGGACTTGCCGCAGCCCGATGGACCCGACATGGCCACATACTCGCCGCGCTCAATCGTTAGGTGAACGCCGGAGAGCGCGTGCGTCTCCACTTCGTCGGTGTAGAAGACCTTGGTGAGGTCT
>CAYZVG010000267.1:0-4784 GCA_964481595.1 uncultured Occallatibacter sp.
GCCTCACCTCGCTTTGCATATAGCAACACTGGTCCATTTATATGCGTCGGCCCTGTTACCCTCCCGTAGGCGGATTCACGAGTCATGGCAAGCCGCCTATAATAATCGCCTGACAGAAATCACCATAGGAACCTTAGTGACCGAGAAAGCAAATCGAGCACGCCCCAGAGTTGCCTCAAGCGAAACCGCGCGTGAAATCAACCGCGACATCGTCCTTCACGCCATCCACCGCCATCAGCCGGTCAGCCGCGCAGACTTGGCTCGGCTCACCGGATTGCAGCCCAGCACAGTCTCAGTCATCATGGGTCTTCTCATCGACGAGGGCTGGGTCTCGCCCGGCACGCTGGGAAGGCTCCCGCGCGGACGCCGGCCCACGTTTGTCACCCTCAACGACAAGCATGTGACGCTGGCCATCGACCTCAGGCCCGGCATAACCAGCCTGGCCGTGATCGACATCAACGGAAGATTCCTCGCGCGCGAGTCGGTTCCCGTAGCCGTCGAAAAAGACTCAAAGGCGCAGGTCAAGCAGGCGGTCCTCAAGGTCGCAACAACCGCGCTCACTCTCCGCAGTGCATTCCCTGACCGGCAGTTTGCCGGTGTTGGCGTCAGCGTTTCAGGCCGCGTCGATCAAAAAACGCACCGCGTCCTCTTCTCGCCCAATGTTCCCTGGCCTGAGGTGGATATCTATGGTGAGCTCGAGCGCGTCCTCGACATGCCCATCGAGCTGGATAACGCCGCTAACGCCTGCCTTTTTGCCGAGCGCTGGTTCGGCAACCATGGCGACGCGGCCAACGCAATTGTGGTCGGAGTCTCCGAGGGTGTCGGCGCAGGTCTGCTTGTGGATGGGCGCATTGCGCGCGGCAAAGATTGCATGGCAGGCGAGTTTGGCCACATGCCTCTTGAAACCGAAGGGCCGGTCTGCGGTTGCGGAAACATCGGCTGCTGGGAGACATTTGCCTCCAACCGTGCCGGTCTGCGCTACTACCGCGAATTCGTCCCCGAATCAACCATCGACACGTTCAAGGAGTTGCTCGACCTGGCCCTCGCAGGCGACATTCAGGCCTTGCGCTCGATCGACAAGATGATGATGTATCTGGCGCGCGGGCTCACCATGCTGGTCGCTGGATTAGCGCCGGAAGTGGTCATCGTCGTCGGCGATTGCACGGCCCTGTGGCCGCGCATCTGTCCCATCATTGAAAGCCAGTTGATCGCCAAGTCCATCACGTCCCAAATCCCCAGGGTTGTGGCCGCAATGGACGGCGATGCCGCCAGGTTGCGCGGAGCTGCCGCGCTGGTGCTCCACAAGGCTCTCTTTCGCCGGACCGACCTGCAGCAGGTAGAGCAGCAGAATCCGCAGCGGCCCGGCAATGAACTTGCCCTGGCGTAAGAGCGAACGTGTTCTTACTGATTCACTCCGCTGGCCAAAAAGCCTCCGTCCACGGCGATAATCTCTCCGGTTACAAACGACGCCGCCTCTGAGGCAAGAAACACCGCCGTGCCGGCCAGCTCATGCGCCTGCCCAAAGCGATGCATCGGCGTGCGCAGCAGCAGCTCCTCGCCACGCTTGGTGCCCGCAATCAGCGCGGTATTCAGCGGCGTCGGGAAAACACCCGGAGCGATGGCGTTCACATTCACGCCGCTGCCCGCCAGCTCAACCGCCAGCGACTTCGTCAGCGCTCCCACCGCAGCCTTGCTTGCACCGTAGGCCGCAACCCGCGCAAACGCCACAAACGTTGTCAGCGAGGCCAGGTTGATAATGCGGCCATAGCCTGCGCTCACCATCGATGGAGCAAAAATCTGGCACGAACGGAACGTGCCGGTCAGGTTGGTCTCAAGGATGCGCGACCAGTCGCTCTCGCTGGTCTCAAGCGTCGGCGATTGCGCTGTAATGCCCGCCGCGTTCACCAGAATGTCGACTTTGCCAAATCGATTCAGAACGGCATCGCGCAATGCCTCGAGCGTGGCGCGCTGCAGCACGTCGCTTGTCACCGGCAGTGTGCGCCTGCCCATGGCCTCAATCTCCGCGGCCACCGCATTCACTTCTTTTTCGCGTCGCGAACTTGCCACAACGTCCGCCCCGGCCTCTGCCAGGCCAAGCGAGATGGCGCGGCCCAGCCCTGAGGTGCCGCCAACCACAACCGCTACTCTTCCCTCTAGATCAAACAGACTCTTGCTCATGAATTGGTTCTTCCTTTAACCCGTCCGCGCGCTATTGTGACTGCCATGGCCGTTCTGCGAAACTTACAAAGCCCCTGGCAACCAAGCATCGTTCGAGCAATTAATACGCGAGCCGAATAATTCAATCCAGTTTAATCCACTGGCCTATGAATAGTGCCGGAGTGTGGCTCCCGCTTCACGCTGCAGCCGCTCCACCAGCCGTTGCATGTTCTCTTCCTGCCGCTCGATCGATTCCACCAGCTTGAACTGCGTCCGGCAGCGGTCCAGATTCTGCCCCTCGCGATGCACCTTGAAGTAGCTGTCGCCGTTCAGGTAATCGGCAAGAAAACGGATGCCGGTCTCAAACGTAATCAGCTTTCCAGCGAAAGCCAGCAACGCGGTTTCGTCCTTGCTCAAAAAACCGCCGGCCGTGCTCAGGTAGCCGCGCACCACCGCTTCGAACATCTCCGACTGCAGCCCAACGTTCGCGAGATCGCGCTCATCCTCTGCTGCGGGACTCGTCATGGTCCGCACCATATCGCCAAAATCGTTGAGCCCAAGTCCCGGCATCGTCGTGTCCAGGTCCATCACGCAGATGCCTTCGCCCGTCGCGTCGTCCAGCAGCACATTGTTCAGCTTGGTATCGTTGTGCGTCACGCGTTCCGGCAGATGCGCATCAAGCAAAACGCTCGTCATCGCCGCACGCGCCAGAGCAAACTTAATCTCCGGCCGTGCCAGTCGCGCGCGTCCAGCTTTGTCTGCTGCAATTGCCTCAAGCAGCGCGGCCAATCGTTTCGGCGTGTTGTGAAAATCGGGAATCGTATCGTGCAGCCGTGGCGCGGGCAGGCTGGCCAGCATCTGCTGAAAGCGCCCAAACGCGCGCGCCGCCTCGAAAGCCTGCGCCGTGCTTTCCACGGCATCGTAGCTGCGCGCCCCTGGGATGAAGTTGAAGACGCGCCAGTAGCCGCCTTCTTCATCCACATGCCAGCCGCGCCCGTCGCGGGTTTCAATCAGCGTGAGCGCCCGTCTCGCCCGGTCCGGCTCATCGGCAACCTGCGCAGCCAGGTGCGCCGTAACGCGTTGCACATTCTCCATCAGCGCTTCGGGCTTCTTGAAGATGCCGCGGTTGATCCGCTGCAGAACGTAGCTGGCCGCCGCGCCGCCGCGCGCAAACGTCACGCGGTACGTATCGTTGATGTGTCCGCTGCCGAACGGCTCAGCCCGCAGGAGCTCGCCGTCAATCGCAAATTGGCGCGCAACCGCGCCAACTCGATCGTCCCCACTCACGCCCAGAGTCTCTCGGGATAGGTGCCTTTCGCAATCAACCGCTTCACGCTCTCAACCACATGCGCGTGATCCTGCCGGTAGGTCACGCCAAACCAGGGATCGTTGCTCTTCAGCATCTTCACCTTGCCCTGACCGGCCACAAGAATGTCGTTCACCGTGCTGGGAATGTAGATCTCCTTTTTCAGATCGCCGCTGTTGGCCGCGAGAAACTTCTCAAAATGTTCGCGAAGCTGCCCAAAAATCTTCGGCGTAAATCCCCAGTAGTTCATTGAGACCGGCTCGTCGCCCTTCAGCACGGTAACCGTGCCGTCGCCGCTGGTGTCTTTCGCGTGTTCGCCGTCCCGCGCAATGCTGGTCAGCTCCACAATGCCTTTCAGGTAGCCCTGGTCGCTCACCTGGCAAACTCCGCGCGCCACCGTGCCAAAATCGGAGAGCGTATTGCGCAGCACAAAGCCCACCATCGCGTAGTCGTCGCTGCCCGACCGCAAATGGTCGGCCAGAACCCGGTAGCTCTCCGCGCCGTAAAAGTCGTCCGCGTTGATCGCCGCAAACGGCTCGTGGATCACCTCTTCCGTCATCAGAATGGCCTGCGTGGTTCCCCACGGTTTGGTGCGGCCAGCCGGAACCCGGTAGGGCGCGGGAATCTTGTCCAGCTCCTGAAACACATACTCCACCGGAATGCGCTTCTCAAACCGCGCTCCCACAAACTCCTTGAACGGCTCCTCGATGTCTTTGCGGATGACGAACACCAGCTTGCCAAACCCGGCGCGCATCGCATCGTAGATCGAGTAGTCGATGATGGCTTCGCCGCCAGGACCAACCGGTTCAATCTGCTTTAAGCCGCCGTAGCGGCTGCCCATGCCGGCTGCCAGTACCAGCAACGTCGGAGACACACCTGATTTCATAAGAGCGAATTCCTCCCGTAGCTTTCTTCATCTTGAATGGTAAAGCCACGGGGGCAAGTCGCGCTTGGCCTGGAGTGTTACTACCGTCAGGTGGCCCCGGTCCCTCGCTTTTGGGGACCGGGGAGGGCAGTAACGGGCTTGCGCGGAACTGTGGGGATCTAATCGGAGTGGACGGCCCGGTAGAGAGGCTGGCAACTACCCGAGTGAATGAGCTACCAGCAGGTAGGCTCCTCTTCCCCGGTCCCCAAAAGCGAGGGACCGGGGGCACCTGCAATGGGATAAGATTCTTCGAGAGATCGGGGCCGGCCGCCTCAAACTATCGAGTCGATTTTCGTGAGCTTGATCGCTCCGCCGGGTGCCCCAGGTCTGGATTTTCAGACCTGGGATAGCACAAATCTAAACCACAAAACTACGCCGCTCTACAGCGACACCAGC
>CAYZVG010000268.1:0-4760 GCA_964481595.1 uncultured Occallatibacter sp.
CGTCCGTCACGTGAACGTGCGCATGATCTCGCAGGGAGCCAGCGAAATCAATATGAGCTTTATGATTGAGGAAGAAGACGCCGACGAGGCATTGCGCTCGCTGCATGCAGCTTTCTTCCAGTCCCCTGACCCGGAAATCTTCGACGTGGAAGCGAGAAAGCCGATTGTAACCTCCAACTCCTAGCTGCTGGCATTGTGCCGTTGGCAGCTTGCGCATTGATTGCTATTGCTTCAGCGGACGTGGAAGTGCACACACCCGATTTGCAACGAATAGCTAGTAGCTAGAAGCTAGGAGCCGTACTTATGTTGATCCTCGTGCTTGGCAAAGGGAAAACCGGCTCGCTGGTGGCTGAAGTTGCGCGCGAGCGCGGACATTCCGTGCGCGCTCTCGACATCAACGAGAACCAACATGCGCGCGCCCTCACCGCTCCTAACCTGGCCGGCGTGGATGTGGTGGTGGACTTTACCGCTCCCGAAGCGGCAGTTGAAAACATACGCGCCGTGTTGGCTCTCGGCGGCCGCATCGTGGTTGGCACTACCGGGTGGTACACCCACGTTGACGAGTTGAAGCCGCTGGCCAAGCAGCGCGGCGGCGGACTGCTCTACGGTTCGAACTTCTCCATCGGCGTGCAGAAGCTCTTCCGCCTTACCGCCGATCTTGCCCAGCTTGAGGGTTACAGCTTCTCGATCGACGAAACCCACCACACCACCAAGCTCGACGCGCCGTCCGGCACGGCGGTTACGCTGAAGGAGATCATCCTTTCGGTGCGGCCCGGCATCGATGTGCCCATTACCTCGCACCGCGTTGGCGATGCCAAGGGCGAGCATATAGTGAGGGCGGCGAGCGAGCACGACGTGCTCGAACTGCGCCACGACGCCAACTCCCGTCGCGGCTTTGCCATTGGCGCGGTACGCGGGGCGGAGTGGCTGGCAGGCAAGTCCGGCGTGTGGGAGTTCCGGGAGATTTTTCCGCAACTATAAGCCGTCCACCTCTCAAGACTTTTTCCCTTTGAACGCGCCACAGATCCTGCGCTTGCCAGCGGAGCACAGCCGTTTGCGGCGCGCGGACGGTCGCAGGAAAATCCCACTTCCTGCAGGGCAATCGCATTTGAAAAAACGGAGAGGGATTATTTTGAAAGGGCACGGATTTATCCGTGCCGGAGAAGTTGGCAAGGAATGAGATGTGCTTTAGCACCCGAGGGATGGTTTGAAGGCAGCAGAACCGTCCCTCAGGGGCTCAAGCCCGCCAATTTTGCGGGTTCTTGCGGCACGGATAAATCCGTGCCCTTTCAAAGCTGCTGTTTCCCATGATTCGAACTCCAAATGCGGTTGCTCAGCTGCTTCCGGCTCCCAAATTCCACCCATCGCCCGAACGGTATACACTCTTGTGTGGTGGAAACTGCCGGTTTCTTCGGCGCCCTATTTCGCGGTTGCCGGGAGCCTGCAGGTTCACCGCATCTCTGTGGGGTTTTGTTCCGCAATTTATTCCGAAAGGCGGAGACGGTGAAACGAGTATTTGGATTTGCTGCACGAGTTTTTATAGTTGCGATGGCCCTGACGGCCGTTGCGCAAGGAGAGGTAAAAATGTCGATCTGGGGACACACAAAAGACGGCGCTGCGGTTCCGCTTTACACACTGAAGAGCGCGCATTTGGAAGTTAGAGTGACGGCGTGGGGCGCAAAGCTGGTGAGCGTTCGCACACCAGACAAGAACGGAAAGGTACAGGATGTCGTGCTTGGCTACAACACGGCCGACGAGTACCTGGCCGATTCCAAGACGTTCTTCGGCAGCATTGTCGGCCGCTATGGAAATCGCATTGCCGGCGGCAAGTTCACGATCGATGGCAAGACCTTTCAGGTTCCGCTGAACGACACAACCAATGCACTGCACGGCGGCCCCGTAGGCTTTGACCAGTATCTCTGGACAGCCAAAGAGGTGCCGAACGGCGTCGAGTTTACTCACATCAGCCCCGATGGCGACATGGGCTTTCCGGGCACGCTGACCGCCAAGGTTAAGTACACGCTGGTCGGCGACACGCTGCGCCTGGACTACACGGAAACCACCGACAAGCCGACCGTGGTGAACCTGACCAACCATGCCTTCTTCAACCTGCATGGCGATGATCAGGGAAACATTCTCGACCACGTTATCGAGCTCAACGCCGACAAGTTCACCCCGGTGGACGACAAGCTGATTCCCACCGGCGTGCTGCAGCCAGTGGCGGGCACTCCGCTCGATTTCCGCAAGCCTGAAGTGATTGGCGCGCGCATCAACGCGGACGACGATCAGATCAAAAAGGGCGGAGGCTACGATCACAACTGGGTGGTGAACGGCACTCCCGGCACACTGCGCGTGGCTGCCATCCTTACCGATCCGCAGAGCGGCCGCCGCTTGACGGTCGAAACCACCGAGCCTGGCATTCAGTTCTACAGTGGCAACTTCCTGAACGGCACGGTCACCGGCCGCTATGGAAACAAATACGAGAAGCGCTCCGGCCTGGCTTTGGAGACGCAGCACTTCCCGGATTCGCCGAACGAGCCGAGCTTTCCGAGCACGGTTCTGCGTCCCGGCGTCACCCGCCACTCCACCACTACCTTCACGTTCACAGTTGTTAAGTAGTTCGAACAGCAAGGGCCGGCTGCCCACAGGGCGGCCGGCTTTTTGCTGCCCGCAAGGCCGCACAACTCAACGCACGTGCCGCTCGAATTGCCCCTGAAAGATTACAGTCCCATCAAAACCTGGTTCAGCGGGATTATTCACACCTGCGAAAGCCGCGTTCTGTGGGGAAAATCGGTCCCGTAACGTTATAAACTTGTTCTTATTATGGAAACGATTGGCTGCGGTACCGCTATTGTTACGCCTTTCGGGGCAGATGGATCGGTGGACGAGTCCACTCTGTACGCCCTGGTGAACTGGCAGATCGACTCTGGCATCGACTTTCTTGTGGCCTGCGGGTCCACGGGCGAGGCCGCGACCCTCGAAGAAGACGAGTGGCTGAACGTAGTCCGCATCGTTGTGGAGGCGGCTGCCGGCCGCGTCCCGGTGTGGGCCGGCTGCACGCACAACTGCACCAAGACGCTGGTACGCCAGGCCACGCTGCTGAAAGGCATACCAGGCGTGAGCGCGGTGCTCTCGGCCAATCCGTACTACAACAAGCCCACTCAGGAAGGCCAGTATCAGCACTTTATGGCCTTGGCGCGCGCAGTCGATCCGCTGCCGGTGTGCCTGTACAACGTGCCGGGCCGCACGGCCGCCAACCTTGAGCCCCAGACGGCTGCCCGCCTGGCTGCGGGAGCGCGGAACATTCAGGCGATCAAGGAAGCCAGCGGCAGGCTTACGCAGTTTGCGGAACTGGCCCACACCATGCCGCGCGGTTTCAAGATCTTTTCCGGCGACGACAATCTGACGCTTGGCGCCATCGGCGTAGGCGCGAATGGCCTTATCAGCGTAGCTTCCAACGAGATTCCCAAAGAGGTTGCGCAGATGGTTCACGCAGCGCTCGAAAACAGATGGACTGAGGCGCGTGAGCTTGAGCGCCGCTATGCGCAACTGTTCGAGGCAAATTTCTGGGAGTCGAACCCAGGACCGGTGAAGACGGTGCTTCAATTCATGGGCCGCTGTTCCGAACAGGTTCGCCTGCCACTGGTTCCGCCCATGCCCGCAACCCGTGCGCGGCTTGAGCGTCTTGCCGGCGAGTTGGGGCTACTGAAGAATGTGCCCATTCCCGCGGGTTTTCGTTCAGAAGTTTTCTAGAGCGGCGCAGTCGAAAGACTGCGTCGGATTCCTCCGAATACCGATATATTCCAAGCCCTGAAACCCGGGATTGGGGTGCGCCCCTAAGTGCGAAGATTAGCTGATCAAGCCAGGTTCTTCAGCGCATCTTGAATGGACTCAAAGAAGAAACTCAATCGTCGAGGCGCCCTGCCTCGCTCGCTGCTGTTACTTCACTTCATAAGTTCTTGATGAAGGTATGTCGCATTCCAGATATCGATAGCTCAGAAACGCCGTTTAAATTAGCGTCCCCATCCAACACCAAGAAGCGTTCTAAAAAAAGAGTCAATACCGCAACTTCGAGAATCGCACCGTGTCTACCTGAACGACGGCAGGAAATAACCGACTATAGATGACACCCTGCCCTCGCAAGCTACACCGGCGACGGCTTCGTACGCGAGCGCAACCTAGACTGTACTACTTCCCTTTCTCTGCCAATTACGAGCCAAGCCCACGCACGTTCAAATTTCGCATGTTTCCATCAGGGCTTCGCTCTATGGCAGAGCGCGGGATACCCGCAGTCATGGCGAGAGGCAATGCAGATTGCCCACTCCGCACTCGCTCAACATAAGTTACGAAGATACGCGGAAAGAGAAGTGAAGAATATGTCCCCCAAAATGACTAGCAAATTCCACGACAAGACTTTCCGGATGGCGATACCATTGCTGACCGTTGCCGTGCTCCTGGTGGCCGGTTGCGGCAGCGGCTCTCTGTCCTCAAGCAACACGCAGTCGTCCACGAAAACCGGCCCTGGTTTCCTGGTGGGAACCGATGCGCCGATGGCCAGCGTGGTCTCATTCCCCGTCGTAGTCCAGAGCGTGGAACTCACCGGCTCTGGTGGCGCGACGGCTAACCTGGTGAGCGGCACACCCACGGTCGATTTTGCACGCTATAACGGACTGCAGACGCTCATCGATATGAACGATGTGCCGGCGGGTGACTATACAGGCGTGACCATCACGCTTGGCTCCGCCAGCATCGGCTATCTC
>CAYZVG010000269.1:0-4739 GCA_964481595.1 uncultured Occallatibacter sp.
ACGGGGCCCCGAACGTTTTTCAGTTCGGGGGTGGTGAGTGAAGAATCTGCGGTTGTTCTCTCGGTGATATTGCAAAGAACTTTAGAGACAGACCACTTACTTCGCCTTCGGCGTAAGCTGCGGCAGCATCTCCGACTTCCCGTTCGGCTCAAGCACAATCCTCAAGCTGCCCTGCTGGCCTTCAAAGACCTGCGGCCCTGTAACCTGCTGCGCCTTGCCGCCAACCGTGTATTGCACCTTCAACGGCCCCGAGCCCTGTAACTGTATGCGATAGTGGAACACCGCGCCTGCCGCAATCGAGTCGGCGCCAAAGCTGGCGCTGGGGTAGTCCACCTCGAGCAGTTCAATCGCCGTCCCGGTGCGGTTCTCCACCGTAATCTCCACGTGATGTGACCGGCAACCCGCCGCCACCACCACTGCAACCGCCAGCGCAATCCCGCAGCCAACCGATGCCAACCGACCCAGTAGCTTCTGCCTGTTCATTCCGGTTTTCCGTTCTGGCCTTCTGCAGGCTCCTGTGCCGCCACGCGTTTTTCCAGCCGGTCCAGCCGCTTCAGCAGCTCCGGCAGCCGTTGAAAAATCGTCACCGCGCGCAGCCACACACGGTTGTCGAACCCCGGCGAGCCAGAGAGCATCTTGCCCGGCGGCACATCGTGCGAAACCGCCGACTGCGCCGTCAGAATCGCGCCGTCGCCCACCGTGCAGTGCCCGGCAATGCCCACCTGCCCCGCTAGAATCACGTTGTCGCCAATCACCGACGAGCCGGCCAGCCCGGTCTGTGCGCAAATCATCGTATCCCGTCCCACGCGCGATCCATGCCCCACCTGCACCAGGTTGTCGATCTTCGATCCGTCGCCAATCTCCGTCGTGCGCACCGTCGCGCGGTCAATGCATGAGTTGGCCTGCACATCCACATGGCTGCCAATCCGCACCACGCCCGATTGCGGAATTTTCTCCCAGTGGCCTTCGCCGTTCTTGGCAAAGCCAAAGCCGTCCGCGCCAATCACCACGCCATTTTCAAGAGTCACATGATCGCCCAGCACGCAGTACTCGCGCACCACCGCATGTGCGTGCGCAAAAAAGTAGCTGCCCGCCTGCACTCCTGTGTAGAGCACCACATGGGGCAGCAGCGTTGCATGTGGGCCAAGCCGCACCTGAGCACCCACCACTGCGTAAGCGCCAATATGCGCGCCCTCGCCAATCTCCGCCGTAGGGTCAATCGCCGCTGTCGGGTGTATCCCCGGCGCGTAGGCCGGTGGCTGATAAAACATCCCCAGCGTGCGGCAGAATGCGTAGTAGGGATTCTTGATCCGCAGCGTCGCCGCCGCAATCTCCTGGAACTCCGGCTCAACGAGCACCGCAGCCGCCCGCGTCGTCCGCGCCAGCGCCGTATAGCGGGGGTTGGCGACAAAGGTAATCTCCGTAGGCCCCGCCTCTTCAATGCCTTTTACGCCGGTAATCTCCCGGTCGGGGTCGCCGCGCAACTCCGCGCCCAGCCTGCTCGCAATCTCACCTAGTTTCATCAGTTGAAATTGTACCGGAGGCGGGCGAGGGAAAGATCAACCGCCCCATCCCGCCGCGAACGCGCCATCAGGGCTGCGTCTGGGTCGGAGGCGCATCCGCTTGTGGCGCGCTCTCTGGCGGAGCCTGCAAAGTATGTGCCGCCGATTCAGCGGCCCGCAGAGTCTCGCTCGGCACAATGCCAAGCGCCAGCGTAGCCGCCGCAGCCAGCAGCAGAGCCGCTCCAACCGCAACGCCAAGCCGCGGCGCTGAAACTGTGCGCCGGCTATCTTCCAACGGCCTCTGCACCGAGACCAGGGCGAAGCGCAGATAGTAAGCCGCGGCCACGCCTGAGTTCAGCAAGCCGATCATCGCCAGCGCAATCGCGCCATTGTCCACAGCGGCTGAGAAGGAGTAGAACTTCCCGAAAAATCCGCCGGTAAAGGGAATGCCGACCAGCGAAACCAGAAAGAACAGCAGCAGGCTGCCAACCAGCGGCGCGCGGTAAATCAGCCCGCGATAGTCCTCGATCAGCGAGCGTTTGTCGTCGTAGCCGCCTGCAACCGTAATCACCGCAAAGATGCCAACGTTCATTGCTGCATACGCGGCAATGTAGAAGCTGGCCGCGGCAATTCCGCTCGTTCCCAATCCTGCAAACGCCGCCAGCAAATAGCCGGCATGAGCAATCGACGAGTAGGCCAACATGCGTTTCACATTCTGCTGGCGCAGCGCCGCAAGGTTGCCAACGGTCATTGACAGGATGGAGACGGCCCACAAAAGCGGCGTCCACATGGCGTGCAGTGTGGGAAACATCTCATACACCACGCGCAGCAGCAGCGCAAACGCGGCGGCCTTGGGAGCGGTAGACATGAGCGCCACAACTGGCGAAGGCGCGCCCTCGTAAACGTCGGGAGTCCACACGTGGAACGGCGCGGCCGACACCTTGAAGAGAATGCCCACCAGCATCAGCGCCAGTGAGGCGGCGATCAGTCCTTTGCTCTGCGAGGTCGCAACCAGCCGCGAAATCTCATACACCTGCGTTGTGCCTGTCGCTCCAAAGATCAGCGCAATGCCATACAGTAGAAAACCCGTTGCAAACGAGCCCAGCAGGAAATACTTGATCGCAGCCTCTGTCCCGCGCCCGGTCTCTTTGCGGTAGCCCGCCAGAATATACGTCGCGATCGAAGAGATCTCCAGCGCGATAAACACCACCAGCAGTTCGACGGCACCAGTCAGCAGGCACATGCCCACCGCGCCAAACACGATCAGCGCGTAGAACTCGCCCTGATGATGGCTGTCTTCTGGCAGCGTGTCCAGAGCCAGCAGCAGTGACACAAGCACAATGCCGCAGATCAGCACATGGAAGAACACGGTAAAGGGGCTGGTCTCAACCGTCGAATAGAAGCCCGTGCCTGCTGGCAGCGAGAGCTGCCATAGGCTCGCCCACAACGCAATCGTCGTTCCCAGAGCAGCGATCCAGCCCAGTGGACGGCGCGGCGTCTTGGGCCGAAGCGTAGCATCCGTCAGCATCACGATGACGCCGGTCAGGGTGAGGATCACCTCGGGAAGGATGCGGTAGATGTCTGGCACTTGTGTCACCGCTGAACCTCCGCCTGAGACGCGATCTGAGACGAGACTTGAGACTTGATCTGCTGCAGTACTGACGGTGGCAAAGGCGCTGCCGTTTCATTCAGAGCCGGCGGCCGCGAACTCGTTTCAATAGCCGCGAGCCACGGCCCTGGCATGAGTCCCATCACCAGCATGAGCACAACTACAGGAATAAGCGTGAGCAACTCGCCGGTATTCAAATCGCCTGGCGATTTGGCGGCGGTGAGTGTGCTCTCGCTTCCGTAAAAGAGCCGCTGCACAAGCCAAAGCATGTAGGCCGCGCCCAGAATGATACCCAGCGCCGCGGCAATCGTCCACCCGCGACTTACCTGCGTAAAGGTGCTCGATAGAATGATGAACTCGCCGACAAAGCTGTTGAGCATGGGCAACCCGATCATGGCGAGCGTGGCGATGACAAAGAAGCTGGCCAGGCGAGGCAGCCTCGCGGCCACACCGCCAAACTCGCCAATCTCGCAACTTCCGTAGCGGAGTTCAAGCGCGCCCAGCAGAAGGAAGAGCGCCGCCTCCACCACGCCATCATTCAAAATCTGATAGACCGCGCCCGTCCATCCGGTAAAGGTGAGGCCGTAAATCGCCAGAACAATCAGGCTGAAGTGGCTCACCGAAGCGAATGCCAGCAGCTTCCAGAAGTTGCGCTGCACCAGGGCGAGGCATGCTCCATAGAGAATGCCGATGACGCCCAGTGCGATGAGCCACGGAGCCACCAGACGCGCCTGCGCAGGGAAGAGCGCAACGTGAAAGCGGAACAGGGAGTAAAGCCCGAGCTTACCGGCGATCACCATTGCCATGGCGACGGGAGCTTCACTGAATGCGTCCGCGATCCAGCCGTGCAGTGGGAAAATCGGCACCTTCACGGCAAACGCAAACAGAAACGCCAGCGAGACCCAGAAGATAGCCGCTGCAGGCAGGTTTCCGTGTGCGAGTATGAGTTGCAAAGTCACGTAGTCGAAGCTGCCCGTGCGCGCGTAGAGCCACAGAATCGCAACCAGCAGCGGCGCGGACGGAATGAATGTGAACAGGAAGAATCTAAGCGCGGCCTTCGGTCCGTCTTTGCGTCCGTACATGGCGATCAATATCGCCATCGGCACCAGCGATAACTCCCAGAAGCCGTAGTAGAGCATCAGATCCAGCGCGATAAAGACGCCGGTCATCGCCGTTTGCTGTACCAGAAAGAGCGAGTAGAAGATCTTGCGGCGTTCCTGAATCGCGTTCCAGCTCACCACCACGCCAACCGGCGCGAGCAATCCGACCAGGACCACCAGCCACAGGCTGAGACCGTCCACTCCAACGTGGTAATAGATGGCCGGGTTCTCAATCCACGGAATGTTGATTTCAAATTGGAAGCCGGGCTGACCGTTGATGAAGTGAGCGGGCAAATGCAGCGTGAGTCCGAAGCTGACGAGCGTGGTGAGCAGCGCAACCCAGTTGGGCAGCTTTGCGCGGTCGGGCAGCAGCGCGACGAGGATCGCTCCCGCAATCGGGACCAGCAGAATCCAGGTGAGAATCGATTGGTTGATCGCGTCCATTCTCAGCGCCCCATTCCAAAGAAGTGAAGGTTGCCTCCAGCGGCTCCAAGCAGCGTGGGAGCGGTAAGGAAAAGCAGCACTACG
>CAYZVG010000270.1:0-4733 GCA_964481595.1 uncultured Occallatibacter sp.
CCTCACCTCGCTTTGCATATAGCAACACTGGTCCATTTATATGCGTCGGCCCTGCCTGGACGGCGATGCAAGTCCATCGGTTGAAGCCCAAGGTTGTAGTCTGTTCTATGGTCTTTCTTGCGCGCAATCCCGCTTAGTCCTGCCCAACGAAATCGGGCCGGTTCGCACAACGAAGGCCCTAACCAACACCAGCATGGAGGAAGAAAACCGTGAGCCCCACTGTGAATCAAGCCAAACCGATCCGGCGTGCGCTGCTGAGCGTAACCGACAAGTCCGGACTGGTCGACTTTGCCCGCGTTCTGGCCGATTATGGCGTCGAGCTTGTCTCCACCGGCGGCACCGCGGCTGCCCTGCGCGCGGCGGGACTCACGGTGAAAGACATCAGCGAGCTCACCGGCTTCCCTGAGATGCTGGACGGCCGCGTGAAGACCCTCCATCCCAAGGTTCACGGCGGCCTGCTCTACATCCGCGGCAATCGCGAGCACGAATCGGCCGTCGCCGCGCACGGCATTGAGCCCATCGATATGGTGGTGGTCAATCTGTACGCCTTTGAGAAGACCGCCGCACAGCCGGGCGTCGCCTTCGGCCACCTCATCGAGAACATCGACATCGGCGGACCCTCCATGGTTCGCTCGGCGGCTAAGAACTTTGAGGATGTGGCCATCGTCACGCGGCCCGCGGATTATCCGGCGCTCATTGAAGAGATGAAGGCCGCCAACGGCGCTGCGCTCAGCCGCTCGACGCGCTGGCGGCTGGCAAAGCAGGCTTTTGCGCTCACCGCGGCGTACGACACGGCCATTGCCAACACGCTCGATCGCATTGCAGAAGCGCCGACTCCCCAGGCCCCGGCCGTGCTGGATGAAGCCAGCCTGCCGACGACTCTGCGCATCCAACTGCCGCTGGCCCAATCGCTCCGCTACGGTGAAAATCCGCATCAGCGCGCCGCTCTCTACGCGGACGGAACGGGTCTGGGCGTTGCCGGAGCAACCCAGTTGCAGGGCAAAGAGCTCAGCTACAACAACCTTGTCGATCTCGATGCCTGCTGGGAACTGGTGAAGGAGTTCGCCGAGCCCGCCGTCATCATCGTGAAGCACACCAACCCTTGCGGCGCGGCCACCGGTGCTAGCGTACTTGAGGCCTACACAAAGGCATTGGCCAGCGATCCCGTATCAGCCTTTGGCGGCATCATCGGCATCAATCGCGAGGTGGACGCCGCGGCCGCCGATGAGATTGCCAAGCTGTTTGTCGAAGCCATTGCCGCGCCGTCATTCACCCCCGCGGCACGCGAGCGCTTTGCCGCAAAAAAGAATCTGCGCCTGGTTGAAGTCCGCTCGGCGCAGGCGCACACCGTCGTCAAACAGGTATCGGGCGGCATGCTCATGCAGGATGCCGACACCGCCAGCGTGGCCGAATCCGATCTCAATGTGGTCACCTGGCGTCCGCCCACGGCCGAGGAGTTGCGCAGCCTGCTGTTTGCCTGGCGCGTCTGCAAGCACGTCAAGTCGAATGCCATTGTCTACGCCCGCGACGGCCAGACCATCGGCGTCGGGGCCGGCCAGATGAGCCGAGTGGACGCCGCCAAGTTCGGCGCAATGAAGGCCGTGCTCCCCCTGGCAGGCTGTGTTGCCGCCTCCGATGCGTTTTTCCCCTTTCCCGACGGGCTTGAGGCCGTTGCTCAGTCCGGCGCCACCGCAGTCATTCAACCCGGCGGATCGGTCAACGACCAGAAAGTCATCGCCGCCGCCGACAAGCTGGGCATTGCCATGGTCTTTACGGGAATCCGCCACTTCCGGCACTGAGGCACGCCTGCGCGGAGCCTTTTCAGCACTTCCAGTATTCGTTAGTAACGAAAATCCATCGTTCCGGCCAGTCACCGCGACTATTCGCAGGTAAAATCGTCTGTAACAATAGGCAAAGCCGCAGATGCGGCTGTCTATGCGGCCAGCGAGACTTCCGGTTGGGTTTTCGCAACTCCGGTATGCTCTGTGGGCGCGGAATCCCCTGGATGACGACCTTGAAAACTCGCTCTACGCTTACGTGGCTCTCCCTCGCTGCCGCTTCCCTCCTGCTAACACCCTCGCTCGAACTGTGCGCCCAGATCTCCGGCTCCGTCACAACGGCCGCGGCAACCGCTGCAGCAACGGCGGCGACCGATTCCTCGGCGCAGACGCAGGACCGGGCTCAGGCTTACTTTCACGACGCGATGGCCAGCATCTTTGAGGACAGCGCTCTTTCTCAAGGACAACAGGAGTTCGCCAATCGCGCGATCGAGGAGTACAAGCTCGCCCTCAATGCCGATCCGGACTCGCCTGAGCTGAACAACGAACTGGCCGATCTCTACTTCCGCATCCCGGGCCACGTTCATGAGGCGGAGACAACAGCGCGCAACCTGCTCAAGACGCATCCCGACGACATCGACGCCCACAAGCTGCTTGGCCGCATTTATCTGCGCCAGCTTGGCGAGGGAGAAAACGCAGGCGAAAGCCCCTCGTCGGAAAACGATGTGTTGAGCCGCGCGATCACCGAGTTTGAGAAGATCATCGCCCTGCAGCCTAACAGCGTGGAAGACCGCATGGTGCTTGGCCAGCTTTACACCGTTAAACACGACGCGAAGAAGGCCGAGGAGCAGTTCAAAACCGCGCAGGCCATCGAGCCTGATTCGGAAGACGTGATTCTGAACCTGGCTCGCCTGTATGCCGATAGCGGCGATTTGCAACATGCGGCCAAGGTGATCGAAGACGTTCCCGTCAACGACCGCACCGCCAAAATGGAGTTTGCCCTGGGCGCAACCTACGACCAGCTCAAGCAGCCCAAAGACGCTATCGGCGCCTATCAGCGCGCGGCCGATATGGAGCCAGGCGATCCTCGCACCCTTGACGCTCTGGCCCAGGCGCTGCTGGCAAACGACCAGTTAGACGAGGCTCTGAAGCAGTTTCAACAGCTTGCCGCAGCCGACCCTGAGAATCCAGAACCGCTGGTGCACATCGCCCAGATACAGCGCCGCCAATTGAAGTACGAAGATGCGCTGACCACCGTCCGCAAAGCTCGCAAGCTGGATCAGACCAGCCTGGAAGCCGGCTTCGAAGAAGGACAGCTGCTCGACATTCTGGGCCGCTTCGACGATGCCACCCAAACCTATCAGGCAATGGTCGATGCCACCTCCCACGCCAACGGCGCTTACAACGACGAAGAGAAGAACAACCGCAGCATCTTCCTCGAGCGTCTGGGCGCAATCTATCTTGAGCAGAATAAGACCGACCAGGCCGTGGCCGCTTATCAAAAGATGATCGACATGAGCGGCGAATCGGCCATGCGCGGTTACCAGGGCCAGGTGGATGCCTACCGCCAGGCGCAGCAGTTCGACAAGGCCGTCGAGGTTGCCCGCAAAGCGGTTGCCGCCGATCCCAAGAGCCGCGAACTGAAGTTGATGCTTGCCGGAGAGCTTGCCGACCAGAGCAAGAGCGACGAGGGAATCAATCTGGCCAAGGGCATGCTCAACAACTCGCCCGACGATCGCCAGGTGTGGCTCGCGCTGGGACAGATCTACGTAAGGCTGCGCCGCTGGAAAGATGCCGAAGAAGCATTCGACAAGACCGAGCCGTTAACCACCAAGAAGGAAGACAAGACTTATCTGCTGTTTTTGCGCGGCGAGCTGGCCGAGCGCCAAAAACGCTTCGAGCCTGCCGAGCAGTACTTCCGCCAGGTGCTGGAGATCGACCCGCAGAACACGATGACCCTGAACTACCTGGGCTACATGCTGGCCGATAAGGGCATGCGCCTGCCTGAAGCGCTCAAGATGATTCGCAAGGCAGTCGAGACGGAGCCGCAGAACGGCGCATACCTCGATTCGCTTGGCTGGGTGTACTTCAAGATGGGCGAGTACGAGCTTGCCGAAAATAACCTGCGGCAGGCAGTCGAGCGCGACCAGACCGATCCCACCGTACATGAGCACATGGGCGACCTGTACGAGAAAACCGGCCGTATCCGCCAGGCGGCGGAACAATGGCAGATGTCGCTGAACGAGTTTGCCAAAGCGGCTCCTGCGGACATTGAACCGGGCGACGTGACCAAGGTGCAGAAGAAGCTCGAAGGCGCTCGCGTGAAACTGGCGAACAAAGACAGCGCGCTCGGCGAGCCCAAGTCGTACTGATTCTCATCCGCTTGTTCCTTGTCATTCGGATGGATGCCCGCGGGGCGATTTCCAATGAAGATGGAGACGATCGTTCAAGCCCCGGCACACTTGCCGCCTGCAATCGCCGTGGATGGCGGCCCTGCCAGCGCTCTCACCCGGCGCGCCTTTACTGAGCCGCCTCACGCCTATCGCACACCCTTTGCGCGCGATGCGGCGCGCATACTGCACGCGCGCGCCTTTCGCCGTCTGGCCGGCAAGACCCAGGTGTTTACCCGCGCGCCCGGCGAGCCGCTCGGCGACCACTTCCGCAGCCGCCTTACACACACGCTTGAGGTCACGCAGATTGCGCGCACTGTGGCCCGCGCTCTGGGCCTGAACGCCGAACTGGCAGAGGCTCTGGCGATGGCACATGACATCGGCCATCCGCCCTTCGGGCACGCCGGCGAAAAGGCTCTGGACGCCTCGCTCCGCGCCCACGGCCTGGGCTTCGATCACAATCTGCACGCGCTCCGCATCGTCACATGGTTTGAAGAGCGCTATCCCGCCTTCCGCGGCCTCAACCTGACGCTGGCCGTGCGCGAAGGCATCGTCAAGCACTCAC
>CAYZVG010000271.1:0-4730 GCA_964481595.1 uncultured Occallatibacter sp.
TCGTATCAACGATCTCGCGCGCGAGATGGAAGTCAAGAGCAGGCAGATTCTTGACATTTTGGCGGAGCTCGGCCTGGGCGCCGGCAAGACCCACTCCAGCTCACTGGAGGCGGACGAGGCAGAGAAGGTGCGCGCGCATGTTGAGCACGCAACCCGCTCTGCCGGCCACGCAAGCGGCGCGGCCGCGCGCGCTCCTCAAGTCATAACGCCAAAAATCGACCTCTCGCATATCTCCAAGCCCGGCGACGTGCTCAAGGCCATTCTGGCCAAGAAGAAGGAAGACGAGGAAGAAGCGCGTCATCCTCACATGGCGTCAAAGCCAGCGGCGCCGCCAGCCGTCAAGCCTCCTGTGCAAGCCGTTCAACCGCCGGTTGTCGCCGCACTACCGCCTCAAGCGCCCCGTCCAGAGCCTCGCCGCATTGTTCCGCAGCCACGTTCGGCCCCGAACATTGTGCAGCCTCCTACGACGCCGGCGATTGCTTCCCGTCCGCCTGCAGGCCCCGTTGTCGCCAAGGCCCCCGCAGTGGCGGCCGTACCTGCGCGTCCCGTTGTTGTGGTCGCGCCTGCTCCGGGCACAGTTGTCGTCAGACACCCGGTCGCGCCCCCTCCAGCCAAGGAAGAGCCCCAGCGCATCCCCGAGAAACCTGCAGTAGCGGCAGCGCCTGCTCCGGCTCCAGTTGTACCTGAACCTGCCGCACCGGTGCAGGCTCAGCAGCCCGTTGAAGCGCCCGCAGCCCCCGTGGTTGAAGCCGCTCCGGTAGCAGCCGTTGTGCCGCCGCCCGCGCCCGCCCCGGATGAAGCTGCAGTTCCACCAACCGCTGAAGTTGCTACCATCGCCGCTGAAACCGGCACCGCCGCCCCAGCGCGTCCCAAGCCCGCGGCGCCGCCGGCAGCTCCCGCGCCTCCTGCACGCCGTATGGTGATGCCGCAGATAGGCCCGCGGCCGGTGTACAAGGCTCCCATTCCTGTCCCGGGCGCACCGCCCAGCGTCGCCACCGGAAATTTCGCTCCCGGCGCAGGCATACAACGCGGCCGGCCCATCTTCGATCGCCGTCCCGCAGGCGCACCCGGCGGCCCGGGCGGCTACCCGCAGCGCTCCGGCCCCGCGGGCCCTGGCCAGTTCCCTGGCGGACCGCGGCCCAAGCACCCCACCAGAACCGGAATGAGCGGTCCTGCCGGCCCAGGAGCCCCTGGAGCACGTCCCGGTTTTGCTCCTCGTCCCGGATTTGGCGGCCCACCGCGCCCAGGTTTTGGCGGTCCTCGTCCAGGACCCGGCGGAGCAGCTCCGCCTACCGACAGCCCCCGTCCGCAGCGCGCGCCTTCGCGTGGCCGTGGCCGTGGCCAGCAGCAGTATCCCAAGACCAAGGAAGGCCCGATGAAGGGCTTTGTGCCGCCGCCACGTTATGGCGGAGTGCACTATAGCGCCGAGCCTTTACCCATCTCCCGCGAGATCACCGTCACCGAAGGCATCAGCGTCAAGGATCTGGCTGAAAAGCTGGACATCCGCGCCAAGGATCTGATCGCAACCCTATTGATGAGCGGCGTTTTTGTCACCGTGAATCAGTCGCTCGATGCCGAGATGGTCAAGGAGGTCTCCGCCAAGTTCGGCGCGGCCGCCACCGTCATCAGCTACGAAGAAGAGCTCGCCAACGAAGCCATCGAGGAAGTGCTCGAGGCCGACAACACCGAGGAGCTCGAAGTACCGCGCGCGCCCGTAGTCACCGTCATGGGCCACGTCGATCACGGTAAGACCTCACTGCTCGACGCCATTCGCGAGACCGACGTTGCAGCCGGCGAAGCCGGCGGCATCACGCAGCACATCGGCGCCTACAAGGTGAAGTTCTCTAAAGAGGGCTCGCCCGCTTCCGGCCGCGAAATCGTCTTCCTCGATACGCCCGGCCACGAAGCATTTACCCGTATGCGCGCACGCGGCGCCAAGGTCACGGATATTGTGGTGATTGTTGTGGCCGCGGACGATGGCGTTATGCCGCAAACCATTGAAGCCATCGATCACGCAAAGGCAGCCGATGTTCCCATCATCGTGGCCGTCAACAAGATCGATAAGCCCGAAGCCAATCCTGACCGCGTCAAAAAGCAGCTTGCCGATCGCGGACTCATTCCCGAAGAGTGGGCCGGCGCAGGCCAGGATAGCACTGTCTTCGTCGAGGTCTCGGCAAAGAAGCGCATCAATCTTGACCTGCTGCTGGAAATGATCTGCCTGGTAAGCGACATCAAGGCGCCCAAGGCCACACCCGGACGCAAAGCCGTCGGCTCGGTGCTTGAAGCCAAGCTCGATCGCGGC
Source organism: uncultured Occallatibacter sp. (assembly GCA_964481595.1). Lineage (GTDB taxonomy): Bacteria > Acidobacteriota > Terriglobia > Terriglobales > Acidobacteriaceae > Telmatobacter. Next base: position 2,303 of record CAYZVG010000271.1, read on the forward strand.
CGCGGCGCTGTGGCTACCGTGCTGGTGCAGGATGGCACGCTGCGCCTGAACGACAGCTACATCGTCGGCAACACCTTCGGCAAGGTCCGCGCCATGTTCGACGATCGAGGTCGCCCGCTTGAAGAAGCCGGGCCGTCTTCGCCGATTGAAGTGCTCGGACTTGAAGCGATTCCCGACGCCGGCGATACATTCCTCGTCGTCGCCGACCGCGACAAGGCCAAGGGAATTGCGCAGTACCGCAAGATGAAGGAACGCGAATCGCAACTGGCCAAGAGCTCGCGTGTTTCGCTGGAAGGGCTTGCCGAGCAGATTCGCCTTTCGGGCGTGAAGGATCTGCCTCTCATCATCAAGGGCGACGTGCAGGGTTCGGTGCAGGTGCTGGCTGACTCGCTTTCACGCATGTCCACTGAGAAGGTGCGGGTCAAGGTGCTCCACTCAGGCGTCGGCTCCATTACTGAAAGCGATGTGCTGCTGGCTACTGCGTCGAACACCATCATCATCGGCTTCAACGTGCGGCCTGAGCGCAAAGCCGCCGAACTGGCCCAGCAGGAAAACGTGGAGATCCGTATCCACTCCATCATCTACGAGCTGCAGGATGAGATTAAGCTCGCCATGATGGGCCTGCTCGAACCCACGTTCAAGGAGACTTACGTGGGCCGCGCCGAAGTGGTCAACGTCTTCCGCATTCCCAAGGTCGGCACCATCGCCGGCTGCCGTGTGCAGGATGGCGTGATTCGCCGCGACGCTGAAGTGAAGGTCATGCGCGAAGGAACGCAGGTGTTCAAGGGCAAGGTTGGCTCCCTCAAGCGCTTCAAGGACGATGCGCGCGAAGTAACCAACGGTATGGAGTGCGGCATCGGCATCAACGGCTTCAGCGATCTGAAGGAAGGCGATCTGATCGAAGCCTTCTCGACTGAGAAACTGGCCGCAGACCTGGGCGCACTCACCTCAACAGCAAAGGCATAACGTAAACTGCGATCCACACAAGCGGCTCGTTCTTTTGAACGGGCCGCCGATTTTTTGAGCATTTTCTAGATGAACGTAGACCCTATCCGGGATGTGCAACGGACATTTTCAAAGGGAAAAGACCTGATTGTGCGCAAAGGTACAGGGCGCCTGCATTTGGCGGACCGGTCTCAATCGGTGGGCAAGAATGCGCGGCGGCCGGTGGCACACCCCTCAAACCCCACAATCGCGTACAATTGCGGGTATCCGGATCGTGGAGGCCCGCACTGATCGCTGTGCTTCTTACTCGCCTTATTCCAATCGCAGAACCGCTCGGCGCTCTGCCTTCACGGGCAGCCGCATTTATGGCATTTGCATCCCAGAACAGCCTGCGCCATTACCTCAAAATGCAGTACGGCGACCCGACCTTCAAAGGGCTTTATCACTGGAATTTCTTTGATGCCGCGGTTCTTATTCCCTACTTCGCGGTCATGATTCTGCTGGCTCTCTACGGTGTGCATCGCTACACGATGTGCTACCTCTATTTCAAATACAAGAAGAACTACAACCCCAATCCGCCGAACCACTTCGACGAGTTGCCCCGCGTCACCGTGCAACTGCCCATCTACAACGAGCAATTTGTCATCGACCGGCTCGTCGAGGCGATATGCGCCATGGAGTACCCGAACGACAAGCTGGAAATCCAGGTGCTCGACGACTCTACAGACGAAACGCAAGAAGTCGCCGCCGCCATTGTCGCGCGCTACGCCGCCCTGGGCCATCCCATCAGCTACATCCATCGCTCCAACCGGCATGGTTTTAAAGCCGGAGCGCTCGATGCAGGCCTTAAGGTCGCCAAAGGCGAGTTTGTGGCCATCTTCGACGCCGACTTCGTTCCGCCGACCGACTGGCTCATGAAGGTCATCCATCACTTCGCCGAGCCGCACATCGGCATGGTCCAGACCCGCTGGTCTCACCTGAACCGAAACTACAGCATGCTCACTCAAATTGAGGCCATTCTCCTCGATGGCCACTTTGTGCTGGAGCATGGGGCGCGCACAAGAACCGACGACTTCTTCAACTTCAATGGCACCGCCGGCATGTGGCGCATCCAGGCCATCGCCGACGGCGGGGGTTGGCAGCACGACACGCTCACTGAAGACACTGACCTGAGCTACCGCTCACAGCTTGCTGGCTGGAAGTTCAAGTACCTGCCCGAGGTCGAATGCCCTTCCGAACTGCCCATTGAGATGACCGCTTTCAAGACCCAGCAGGCGCGCTGGGCCAAGGGCCTCATCCAGACCAGCATCAAAGTGCTTCCCCAGGTCTTCCGCTCCGATGTGCCACGGCGCATCAAGGTTGAAGCGGTCTACCACCTTACCGCCAACCTGAGCTATCCGCTGATGGTCGTCATGTCCGCGGCGCTGTTGCCGGCCATGATCTGCCGCTTCTACCAGGGCTGGTTCCAGATGCTGCTCATCGA
>CAYZVG010000272.1:0-4710 GCA_964481595.1 uncultured Occallatibacter sp.
CGCGAAAGCTGCCGCCAAGGCGGCGAAGATAAAAGTACGAGGCATGAATCTCTCCATTAAAAAGTGAGATGCGGGAGGATGGAATGCGGCTGCGCAGTGGTGCGGCAACCGTGGCAACTTATCCCGAAAATAGCCCCTTCAGAGTACGTCCATGCCCCGTTGCGGAGCAATTTGGTCGAGCGCGGCCTGGGGCAGCAGATGGGCGCGGGCGAGCACCTTGCGGGTAAGGCCGGTGAGCGCCATCTGGGCCGCTTCAGCCAGCGGCACCCAGCGGCGATCGCCGCCGGAGACAGTCATGGCATCCACATCGTCTTCAAATACGGTGCGGATGCGCACGTAGTAGTTGACCTGCATGATGGCGTGGCGCACATTCATCAGCAGGTCTTTGGGCGGCACGTGGGCATCGCGCAAAAGCGGCAGCTCCCACAGGCCCGGCATGACGGATCGGTCGGACGGCCGCTGCTCGAGCAGCACCTCCCTGGCCGAGCCGGCCGCACGCGCTTTGCCGGGAGCTGGCGCGGTGCGCACAGAGAGCGCATGGGCAACCTCGCGGCTGAGCATTTTAGCGCGAGGAAGGGTCTTGTGTTCGCCGCGGGTTTTGCAGTCGGCGCTCAATGGGCATGAAAGGCACAAGGGATTGCGCGGCAGGCAGACCGTGGCGCCCAGTTCCATGAGCGCCTGGTTAAAGTCGCCGGGACGCTGGGGATCGACAAGGCGCGAAGCCAGCTCCTCGACTTTGCGACGGAGCGCCGTTGCGCCGGCCCGGCTGGATGCGCCCCATCCGCTCATGCGGCTGAGCACGCGCTCAACGTTGCCATCGACGACAGCCACCGGCTCACCGTAGGCAATGCTGGCAATGGCCGCGGCGGTGTATGCGCCGATGCCCGGCAGCTCCCGCAGCTCTTGAGCGGTGATGGGCAGATTGCCTTCTTTGTGATCGGCCACAAACTGCGCAGCCTTGTGCAGCATGCGGGCGCGCCGGTAGTACCCGAGGCCGCTCCATAGGGCGAGCACGTCCTGCTCCGGGGCGAGCGCAAGCGAAAGCAGCGAGGGAAACCTCTGCATGAACGCCTTGTAGCGTTCCTCAACCACGGCTACGCGGGTCTGCTGCAGCATAATCTCGCTTACCCAGATGGCGTAGGCGTCATTGCGGCTGCGCCAGGGCAGGTCGCGCCGGTTCTGCTCATACCAGGCGATCAAGCTCCGCCGCAGCGAGGCCATCTTCGCCTGTTCCCGTTTCCGTGGAGCCATGCGCTCAGATTACGTTATCGTTCCCGAAACTGTCCCCTATTCGAGTTATCCCGGAATGGTTTTTGTGGATAGTAATAGCTCATTCGGTGTATTGTTCCTGTACACACTCTCTGGTAGTTTGCAGGTGCACATCAATATTGGAAGATGTGGTGGGTTCCTGGCCTTCTGCTTATTTCCTGACGCACACACGCGGACAGGAGAGGCGCGGGCGATGACTCTGCCGCTGGTTCTCTTGGAGGAGTTTTGAAAAAGTCTGTCCTTTTGCTTCCGCTTGCCTTGCTGACCGTCGCCATTGGCCTGCCTGCACAAGCCCAATCCACGGATTCTTCGTCTTCGTCCGCCCCCGTGGCTACCAATCAACCCGCTCCTAGCCCGGCGAAAGCTGAGGTCGCAGCGCCCGCGCCGTTTTCGCGCCTTGCCATTGGTGGCGGAATCTCTGCCATGGGCATCAATCTGCAGGCTGCGGTGAACGCAAACCGCTACATCAACATCCGCGGCATCGGAAACGTCTTCAGCTATTCCATCAACAACATCAACACCAACGGCCTTACCCTGAACGGCAAGCTGAACTTTGCCACGGCGGGCGCGGCAGTGGATTTCTATCCATTTCCGAATCACGGTCTTCGCTTCAGCCCCGGCGTTCTGATGTACAACCAGAACAACGCTTCGGTAAACATGACCGCATCCAGCGGCACCAGCTTTACGCTCAACAGCGTCAAGTATTATTCGTCCAGCACCGATCCGATCACCGGAACCGGAAACCTGGGTCTGAATAAGACCAACCCCGCCTTCACCATGACCACCGGCTGGGGCAACATGATCTCGCGACGCGGCGGACATTTCTCAGTCCCGTTTGAATTGGGCGCGGCCTTCACCGGCCCAGCGCAGATCAACATGGTGCTCGCCGGCCATGCCTGCAACGCGCAAGGCCTGAATTGCGTCAACGTGGCCAACGATCCTACCGTGAAGTCGAACCTGCAGGCACAGATCACCAAGTACCAGAACGACGTGAACAAGGTGAACATCTACCCGATCTTCTCGATCGGCATTGGCTATAACTTCAAGCTGCGCTGAAGCGCTCAATCACTCTGCTTCGCGGATTCAAGATGAAAAGGGCTGCCCTCATGACGAGGGCAGCCCTTTTGCTATTGATGAATGAGCGCGTGAATTGCGGTTCTGCTCTACGCCAGCAGCTCACCCACAATTGCCGGCGCGGCCTTCAGCGCCGCATCGATCTGCGCCTGGTCTTTGCCGCCGGCCTCGGCGATCTCCGGCTTGCCGCCGCCCGATCCGCCCACAAGCTTGGCCACGGCGCCCACCAGCTTTCCTGCCTGAATGCGCTTGGTGAGGCCTGGCGTGACGCCCGCGATCAGCGCGACCTTGCTGTCAGGCTGCGCGGAGGCAACCAGCACCACGCCTTCGCCCAGCTTCTGCTTCAGATTGTCGACCAGCGTGCGCAGTTGTCCGCGTTCCAGAGCATCGGCGCGCAGCGTGACCAGCTTTACGCCCTTTACCTCGACGGCGTTAGCCAGCGCCTCGTCCAGCCCGCCGGCCGCGGACTTCATGCGCATCTCGTCGAGTTCCTTGCGCAGCTTCTTCACTTCCTCTTCCTGCGCCGCGAGCTTGGCTCGCAGCCCTTCGGAGAGACTGCCCTCGGCGGCCACCACGGAAGAGGTGAACTGCGCCAGCTCGAAGTCTTTGCGGAAGGTGTCGAGCGAACCCATGCCGGTGATCGCCTCCACTCTGCGCACGCCTGAGGAAACCGAACTCTCGTTCATGATTTTGATGAGGCCGATTTCGCCGGTCGCAGTCGTGTGGGTTCCGCCGCAAAGCTCGGTCGAGAAACCGTCAGAGAGTTTGACTACGCGCACCTTGTCGCCATACTTTTCGCCGAACAGCGCCATGGCGTGGTATTCGTTCACGGCCACGTCGATGGGCACATCCTCAAGAGTCTCGACCCGGGCGTTGGCCAGCACCTCGCGGTTCACAATGTCTTCGATCTCCTGCAGCTCTTCATCGGCGACTTGGGTAAAGTGCGAAAAGTCGAAGCGGAGCCGCGTTTGATCGACGGCCGAGCCAGCCTGTTTGACGTGGGTGCCGAGCACCTGGCGGAGCGCCGCATGAAGCAGGTGCGTACCGGTGTGGTTGCGCCGGATGGCGTCGCGCCGCGTTTGATCGACCACTGTATTCACGTGGTCACCGATGGCGAGCGGCTGCTTGAGCACGGCTTTGTGCGCGCGCACTCCCTGCACGGGCAGTGTGCAGCCAACTATCTCAGCTACGGCAGAATTCCCGTCCACAGAGAGGAAAGATCCAGTGTCGCCGGACTGGCCGCCGGAGTCGCCGTAGAAGCTCGTATGATCGAGCACTACCTCAACCTCGTCGCCGGCAGCGGCAGCGGGCACGCCCAGGCCATTTTTCACGATGGCCAGCACTTCGCAGTTAGTGGAGTCGAGCCGCTCGTAACCTTCGAAGACGGTCTTGGACAGATCGCGGTAGGCAGGGCTGGCCGACTTCTGGCTGCCGCCCTTCCAACTGGCGCGTGCGCGGGATTGTTCTTCGGAGCGGGCTTTCTCGAATCCTTCTTCATCAATCCCAAATCCTGCGTCACGCGCGGCATCTACCATGAAGTCCGCTGGAAGACCATATGTTTCATAGAGGTGGAATATCCGGTCTCCCGGAATAACGGTCTGAGCCCGGTATGCATCTAGACCAAGTCCCGCCTGCAATAAGACTTCGCGGTTTGCTATCCTTGCAGGCTGGAACTCGCTGAAAAGGTCGTCGAGCTTCATCATTCCGAACTTGAGCACCCGATCGAACTGCTTTTCTTCCGCCTCGACAACTTTAGCCACGCGATCGGCTGAATCGATCAGTTCCGGATAAGCGCCCTGCATCAGATCGCGGACGGCAAAGACCATCTGATAGAGGAACGGCTTTTCCTGACCGAGAAGCCGTCCATGGCGAATGCCGCGGCGAAGAATCTTGCGCAGCACGTAGCCGCGGCCTTCGTTTGAAGGCAGCACTCCGTCGTTGATGAGGAACGTTGCCGCGCGCGCATGGTCGGCAATGATACGCAAGCTGGCGTTGCCGATAAGCTCGCTGACTTGCTGACTTGCTGACTCGCTAACTTGCTGTCCCGTCAGCTCCGCTGCTCTCTCAATCAGCGGCGTAAACAGATCGGTTTCAAAGTTGGATACTTTACCTTGCAGCACGGCGGCCACGCGCTCCAGGCCCATGCCGGTGTCGATGGAGGGCTTGGGCAGCGGGGTGAGCTTGTAGCTGGTGGTCTTGCCCGCGGCATCGGTCACGGCCGCGCGGTCGAACTGCATAAAGACCAGGTTCCAAATCTCGACGTAGCGCGCCTCGTCCTGACCGAAGGGCTTGTCGATCTTCGTACCATCGGGGCCGGTCGTCTCGGCGGCCTCGATCCCCATGTCGTAGAAGATCTCCGAGCAGGGG
>CAYZVG010000273.1:0-4707 GCA_964481595.1 uncultured Occallatibacter sp.
TGCCGTTCACGATCTTCCAACGTTTGTCGTCGCTTGGCAGCGGCGGAGGTGTGAATACTGGCACGAATTCCTCCTCGAGTGAAAACATCGCGCAAAGCATTGCAGGTGGAGCCTTTGCGATGATGCCTATGATTGTTCTACGTGAACGGACTCAAGCCAACCGTGACACCGGTCACGGGGCAGCACAGTTTTCCTGTTCCGTATTACATTGCGGACTGAGAATGAGATTTTTCAAAGAATGTCTCGCTGTGCCGGCGCAAACATTCCCGACCTTTCCAGCAAAATGGATACTACCGCCTTATCCCAACGAAGGAAGTCGATCGGAGATGCCAAATAAGAAGATGAATCCGATGATGCAGCTATATGCGGCGCCCGTCCACGCCACCAGATGATAGAAGCGGGGATGATGGCCGCTGGCTTTGAACGCGCCGCCCATTGAGGCGGTCATGAGAGCGTTCATGGATATGAGACCAACGGCGAATGCAGCCAGCCCGAGCAGGCCGCGCGAAGTTCCACCCAGGTTTGCAGTTAAAAAAAACAGCGCCAACTGGCTGGGTGTTTCGGCTCCTACGCCATGCAGCACGCCGATGAGGAAGACCGATTTACCGTTGTAAATCCACTGGAAGCGATCTGGCCGGGGTGCTTGCGGTTTCCAGATCTTACGCACCTGCCAGGCGAGCCACAACACTCCATTGATTGCGATTGCCAGTCTGCTCTCGATGCGTCCGTGGGAGTGGCCGTGTACGTCTTTGCGCAGGATGCCAGCTACCACGCCGACACCCAGCACGATCAACGTCAGTCCTATCAGCCGCTCGGTCCAATGGTCGAGATTCTGCGGCAGCCCCATGTGCATTTCAAGCACCAGGACGCCGAGCGCGGCCACTGTGAATGCATGGCCGAGGGCGTAGGTCATGCCCAGGCGCAACCCGCTGAACCAGTTGCGCTGCACAGCCGTAATATCTGATATGGCGGCCAGGTGATCGTAGTCGAAGCCATGGCGCAACCCCAGAACCAGGCAGGAGCCTAGGGCGGCATCGAGTTTCCAGTCGCCGAGCGGAAGGGTCACGATGCTCAGTATAGTGCAGAAACGCCATGGCTGGCGCGGGCTAGTGCCGCAGCAGTCGTCAGCGGCTTGGCCGCGGCTGAATTAGATAGTCTTCGTAATCAATGGTTACGACAATCTTGCCCAGGAACATGCTGTCCGTCTCTGCTCGCGCGTGAGTGGCCATCGCAAAGCCATCCATCTTCATATACTGGCGCATCACGTGTGCCGGACCGGACCACATAGACGGGCTTTTCGACGAGAGCCCTTCGAGACGTGCAATCGAAAAATCGCTTGCATTCACCCACAGGGTTCCATCAACGAGGTTCGGCGCCTTCCGTCGTGGTTTGATCGCGAGTTCCCAGCACATGCGCCCCTCTTTTGCCACCGGGCCGCCTGGGTTCAACGCCATCTCATAGTTGGCCGAGTTAATCCACGACATTGCCACTTTGTCCGGCTCGTTGATGGCCTTTTCGTTATCGAGCAGGGGCCGCAACCCGAACTTAAGCGCAATTCCCGAACCGCTTTGAGAAAGAATGTCGTAATGCTTGCCGGTCTCTGGCCGGTATGTGGTCTTCACAACCATTTCTGCAATCGGCTGTGTGGCTTCGCTGCCGTGGAAGACCTTGTAATGCTCGGTGTCCGTGTATTGGGCAATGCCGTCAATGCGTGCCTTGACTGACGCGTCAATGCGCGCGATGGCCGCGGCGTTGTCTATCTGCTGGCCGCGGGCTGAGTGCGCGCCGGTGCAGGCAAACAGAAAAACGCAGGCGATGGCTCCGCATTTGCTTCGTGGTCCGCGATTCGCACTCTTGCCGATCCTCATACATTGAAGCCTATCAGTAAGCGATGCAGCGATCATTGCCTCGCGACGCGATGGAAAGTCTCGCGGGTCAATTGGAACTTCGCAAGTGCAAGCTGTGCCGATGGTTGCCTATACTCTATGCTTGAAGTCCGATGCGGGGTGATGGTTGAGCGGGGACGCGCCGATGAATAGGGAACCCGATGAAAAGCCAGGACGGCGGCATGTGCTGGTCCGCGGTGTGGTGCAGGGCGTCGGCTTCCGTCCTTTCGTCTACCGCCTGGCGAGCGACGAAGGTCTTACGGGTTCTGTGGGCAACGACACCGATGGCGTGACGATTGAGATTGAAGGCGCGCGGCGATCGCTCGACTCGTTTCTGCTGCGGCTTCGTTCTGAGGCTCCGCCGCTGGCGCGTATCGATGCCATCACGGTTCAGGATGCCGAACCGACCGGCGGGGTTGGTTTCAGCATTCTCATGAGCGAGGTGCTTGGCCGGGTGTCAACGGGCATTCCCGCAGACGCGGCTACCTGTCCTGATTGCCTGCGCGAACTGCTCGATCCCAACGACCGCCGCTATCGCTATCCGTTTCTCAACTGCACCAACTGCGGCCCGCGCTTCACCATCACGCGCCGCATTCCGTACGACAGGCCGCAGACGTCGATGGCGCAATTCAGAATGTGCGCCGCGTGCCAGGCGGAGTACGACGATCCCACGAATCGCCGCTTTCACGCGCAACCCAACGCATGTTGGCAATGCGGACCGCAACTCACGCTCGTCGATGCCGCGGGCGATCCAATCGCATGTACTGACATTGTGAATGAAGTGATTGCGCGTCTGGCCGCGGGCGAAATTCTAGCCATCAAAGGGATTGGCGGGTTCCACCTGAGCGTGGATGCCACAAACGAAACTGCGGTTGAGCGTCTACGGCAGCGCAAGCATCGCTACGGAAAACCGCTCGCCGTGGTGGTGCGCGATATGGACGCTGCACGTGCGTTGTGCGAACTGGATGAAACCGAAACTGCGCTGCTGCAAACGCCGGCTCGGCCCATTGTGCTTGCACGGTCACGTGCTGGCAGCGGAATTGCGCCGTCGGTTGCGCCGGGCATTCCGTGGCTTGGCCTGTTTCTACCTTATGCGCCGCTGCATCATCTGCTTTTTGCGGATGGAAGAATGCGGGCGCTGGTGATGACCTCAGCGAATCTGAGTGAAGAGCCAATCGCTATTGACAATGAAGAAGCGCGAAGGCGTCTGGCGGCGATCGCCGATGCATACGTTCTTCATGACCGCGAAATTCTGCAGCGCTGCGACGATTCTGTGATGGCCGTTGTGGACGATGCGCCGCAGTTCGTTCGCCGCGCCCGCGGCTTTGTTCCGCTAGGTGTGCCGCTGCCGCTGGATGCGCCGCCGCTGCTTGCCGTCGGCGGCCACTTGAAGAATGTATTTGCGCTGGCGCGGGGCCGCTTCGCGTATCAGAGCCAGCATCTGGGCGACCTTGAAAACCTGACGGGCCTGGACTTTTTCCGCGATTCGCTCGACCATCTGATGCGCACTTTCGAGATTGAGCCAACGGCCGTGGTGCACGATCTGCATCCTGGCTATCTATCAACGGAATGGGCCACGCAATGGGCCGAGGAGCGCGGTTTGCGCCGCATCGCCGTGCAACATCATCACGCGCACATTGCCGGATGTATGGCAGAACATGCGCTCGAAGGCCGTGTGATTGGTCTCGCGCTCGACGGTACAGGCTACGGCACGGACGGCCGCATCTGGGGCGGGGAAGTGCTCATCGCCAGCATGGAGAAATTCGAGCGCTTTGCCCACATCGGCTACGTTGCCATGCCGGGCGGTGACGCGGCGGTGCGCGAGCCGTGGCGCATGGCCTTTGCTCATCTGCTGGCCGCGGGCTTCTCGCAGGATGAAGCGCGCACACTCACTGGCGCTTCAGAGCAGGAGGCGCATTTGCTGGCGCGAATGATCGACCGCGGAATCAATGCGCCGTTGACCTCAAGCCTTGGTCGCCTCTTCGATGCGGCTGCCGCTGTTGTTTTAAATCGCCGCACTGTGGACTACGAAGCGCAAGCAGCAATCGAGTTGGAGGGGATAGCAGAGGGCGAGTCTTCGCGGCTGGAGCGCACGGAGTACGCGCTTGAGTTGCGCGGCGGCAATGAGGACTTGCAGACGCTTGATGCGGGCCGCTTGTGGCGCACGCTTGTTGGCGATCTGCGAAAGGGCGTAGCCAAGCCGGAGATTGCGGCGCGATTCCATGCAGGTGTAGCGGAGGGATTTATTCGCGCAGCCAGCAGCGCGCGCGAGCGAACAGGAATGAATCGCGTAGCGCTCAGCGGCGGATGCATGCACAACCGCAGGCTGACGCAGCTATTGCGCACCGGCCTTGAAGCGGAAGGGTTCGAAGTTTTCGCGCATCGCCAGGTGAGCCCCGGCGATGGCGGCCTAAGCTACGGTCAGGCCGCGGTTGGAGCGGCGATCCTGTTGCAAAAAAGTTAGCCGAGAATCCTCACCAGTTCCTGCGCTTCCTGGCGCGGCCCGAGAATCGAGACGCGCGGAATGCGGCCGCGCACCATCGCCACTTCGTCGCAGCGGTGCAGCCGTGGGCAGTTCTGGCAGTCTTTGAAGATCTTGTCGGGCAGCTCGGATTTGTCCTCGACCACGCGGAATCCGTACTTGAAAAAGAAGTCGGAGATGCGCGTGAACAGGCAGACCGACTGGATGCCGTGCTCCTCGGCCTCTTCGAGCAGCGCCTTCAGAATCCGCCCGCCTGCGCCTTGCCCCTTGGCTTCAGGCTTTACAACGATGGAGCGCACTTCGCACAGATGCGGCCCGTAAAGGTGCAGCGCTCCACAA
>CAYZVG010000274.1:0-4705 GCA_964481595.1 uncultured Occallatibacter sp.
AGCAAGCCCCAACGAAAATGCTTGCCTTGCAAGAGAGAATCTGGGATAGCACGAATACAAGGTATAAAACCAGAGGATCAAAAAACGAGCATTTCCCAGCCTGACCGTCCGCCAAATCACGGCGTAACCCGCCCCGCGCGAGACCAAGCCGCGCCATCCGCTTCCCGTGCTGCATCCTTGTAGCGCCCAAAAGTCGCCATCAGCTCTTCCACGGCCTGCACTGTCTTGATGCCTCCGCGCGCCCCCGCCGCCATGCAGTTCATCGCCGCCGCCGCGCAGCTAAAATCGAGCTGCCGTTCCAGCGGCCACTCCTGCAGCAGCCCGTAGATGAACCCTGCTCGAAAGATGTCGCCCGCACCGGTCGTATCCACCACCGGAACGCGAAACGCAGCACGGTGGACCATTCGTTTTCCATCCCATGCCAACACGCCGTGTTCGCCCAGTGTAGCCGCCGTCATGCGGCATCCGTAGCGCGTCTGCATCAGCCGCAGAGAGCGCTCCAGGTTGTTGTCGCCGGTCAGCCGGAAAGGGAAGTCCGTGTTCACAAGCAGGTAGTCCACGTTCGCAATCAGCTCGTCGATTCCAGGGTAAGGATCGTCCAGGTCGGCGGTCACCGGAACGCCCGCCGCGCGCGCCCAGCTTGCTGCCTGTGTAGCCGCCGCCGTATCGCGTCCGTCTACATGCAGTACGCGCGCATTCACAATCCACTCGCGGCGCAGTTCTTCCGGCCGCAGCACCATCCGCTCGTCGCGCTGGCAAAGCACCGTGCGGTCTCCGCCGTTGTCTACCAGGATTACGTTGTGCAGGCTCGGCGTTCCCGGCACAGTCACCAGTTGCATCTCCGCGCCCACGCGGCCAAACGCTTCCTTATGCAGTTCCGCAGCGGAGTCGTCTCCAAACTTGCCCACATACCGCGTGCTCAGTCCCCACGTCTGGCAGGCCACCACGGTTGAAGCCACCTGCCCGCCCGGCATTACCGCGCGGTCACGGTACTCCACCTTCGATCCGCGCTCAGGAAACGAGGCCAAAGAAATCAGCGTGTCGGTGGCGTTCAGCCCCACGCCCACCAGGTCCACCTTTGCCCACTGCGTCATGCTGTCATTGTAATTTGCAGCCTGCTCGCTGGCCTCGATCCCCGCATCAATGCTGTACGCTCAAGAGAGCACATTTCTTCTTTGGACCCCCATGGCAGATCAATCGAATAACTCGTCTTCGCGCCCATTCGTTCGCCCCCAGCCTGGCGCCGCTTTGCACTGCGGCAAAGTCTCTATCGAGTCACTTGTGCGCCGCTATGGCACGCCGCTTTACGTCTACTCCGCCGATCAAATCGCCGAGCGCCTTGCGCTCTTTCAGCAAGCTCTCGCTACACGCGAGCACTTGGTCTGCTACGCGGTAAAAGCCAACTCCGCATTGGCGATTCTCAAGCTCCTCGCCGACCGCGGCGCGGGCTTTGACATCGTCTCGGGCGGCGAACTCGATCGCGTTCTCGCCGCCGCTCCCGACGCAGCGGGCCGCGTCGTCTTCTCCGGAGTTGGCAAAACAGCAGCCGAAATCGATCGCGCCCTCCAGGCTGACATTCTCCAGTTCAACGTCGAGAGCGAGGGCGAGCTTGAGCTGCTCGCCGAGCGCGCCCGCAAGGCAAAGCGTGTGGCGCGGTTTGCTTTGCGCGTCAATCCCGATGTCTTCGCCGAGACGCATCCCTACATCTCTACAGGCCTGCGCGAGCACAAGTTCGGCATCGACATCCGCCACGCCCTCGCCCTCTACAAGAGTGCGGCAAAAAATCGCTGGCTTCAGGCCCATGGCGTCAGCGTGCACATTGGCTCGCAGATTCGCTCCGCCAAGCCCTTCGGCCAGGCAATCGAGCGATTGGCGAAACTCGTTGATCAACTCCGCCGCGAAGGAATCATGCTCAGCGTCGTCGACGCCGGGGGTGGCCTCGGCATCGATTACCACGGCGCCCCATTCGACGCTGCCGCAAAGGTGCAGGAGTACGCCGCTGCCGTTGAGCGCGCGCTTGGAGGATTCGACGGCCGTCTGCTCATCGAGCCTGGCCGCTTCCTCGTCGCGCAGGCCGGCACTCTTGTTGCCCGCGTGCTTAACGTCAAGCGCAACGGCAAAAAAACCTTCGTCATTACTGACGCCGCAATGAACGATCTCATCCGTCCAGCGCTCTACCAGGCGCATCACGACATCGTGCCGATACTGCCGCGCGCCGGCCGTCCCCGCGTTGTCGATGTTGTCGGCCCCGTCTGCGAGTCAGGCGATTTCTTTGCTCACGACCGCAAGCTTGCCCCGCTCCAGCCCGGCGATCTGGTCGCCATACTCGATGCCGGTGCGTACGGCATGGTGCAAAGCTCCAACTACAACACCCGCATGAGGCCCGCTGAGGTTCTGGTTCAGGGCGCAAAGGCCCGTCTCATCCGCCGCCGCGAAACCATCGCCGACCTCCTCGCGCCGGAGATGTTATAGGCTCAAGTCTCTAAAAAACATGACAAAACAGAGTCTGTCATTCTGAACGAACGGGGCCCCGAACGCTTTTCAGTTCGGGGGTAGTGAGCGAAGAATCTGTGGTTGTTCTTTCGCGCCATCTGCAAAGAGCTTTAGAGACAGGGCACTCGCTTCGCAGCTCAAGCAGCTCAAGCTGTTGTTGCCCGCAAAAAGCAAATGGACCGCTGTATCGGCAGCGGTCCATTTGCTTCCAATCCTGTCTTAGCTTCTACTGGCTAACGCCTGAAGCCGAAGTGAAGCCTGAAGCCTGATCCCCCGGAATTGTCGAGATCGGCGGAGGCGCGCTAAAGCTTGCCCCCTTGGCATTGATCGCGCTCGAGTAGTCCGGCCCAAGTCCCAGCTTCTTCAGTGCCCGCGAATCCGGCATCAGCTTGGTCTGCCAGCCTTGATCCGCCTGGTATTTCTGCATTGCCGCCTGCGTATCCGCGTCCCACCGGCCTGAGGGATCTCCCGTCAGATAGTGCTCGCGGATCAGCGCCTGCTGAATCTGCGTGGCGCGCTCCGTATCGATGCCTTGCTGGCCGCGCGTTCTGTGCGCCGTTACAGGCTTGGTGTGGCTCAGCTTATGTGCCTTGTGCGTCTGGCCGCTCGTAGGTCCCCGATGTACCCGTGATGCATACGCCGGCGGCATAAGGAGGGCCGCGGAAATTCCAAGTGCCAAAGTTACTCTAAAAACAAACACGATAAAGCCACCTCTACTGAATAACTGGTCTGACCAAGGCTTTGATCACTGAAGTTTAGCGAAATGTACCAAAATGCGGCAAGCAAAAAACACGCTCCCGCATCAAATTCCTAATAAATTGGGAATCATTCGCGCCCGCTGGTCTTTGGGAGGGCCGGCGGGCGCGAATCTCTGTTTCTCTAAAGTGTTCCACCCACGTAGTTTATCCCCGCCTCTGGATGCTTCGGGTCCACTACCTCAAATACCACGTCGTCGCCCGTCTTCAGCTTGCTTACCAGGGCGTTGAACTGGTCTCTTGTGGCCGTCGGCTGTTTGTTGATGTGCGTAATCACTTCGCCCGGCTCAAGCCCCTGCAAGTCGCCAAACGAACCCGTTCGCACAGATTCAATCACCACGCCCTGGGTATGCAGCTTGGCCGCCGTCGCCGGTGTAACCTCGCGCACCACCAATCCCAGCTTGCTTTCGCCTGCATCCGCCACGCTGTCAGGCGTTGCATCCGGCTGCGCGTTGCCCAGGTCGGCAAACACCTTCTCCCGGTCGCCGATGGTCACCGTTGTGTCCGTCGCCTTGCCGTCGCGCATATAGCCCAGCCGTATCGTCGAGCCCGGTCGGCGGCTGGCAATTTCGTCCACCAAGTCGTTGCCGTCCTTGATGCTGCGCCCGTCCACCGTCGTGATAATGTCGCCCGCCTTCAACCCAGCCTTCTCCGCGGGGCCTCCCGCCTGAACCTCCTGCACCAGCACTCCGTTCTTGAATCCGTAAACGCGGCTCACCGCGCTTGACAGGCCTTCCTTGAACTGGATGCCGATTGAACCGCGCGTCACCTTGTGGCTGGGGCTGATCAGGTCGTTATACACCTGCACCACCGTATTCGAAGGCATCGCGAAGCCGATCCCCTGATAGCCGGCCGACTGCGTGTAGATGGCCGTATTCACGCCGATCACTTCGCCGTTCATGTTCAGCAGCGGTCCGCCGGAGTTGCCCGGATTGATCGCCGCGTCCGTCTGGATAAAATGCTGAAACTGTCCGCTCGCGCCGGGGTCGATCGTCCTGTTCTTGGCCGAGATGATTCCCGCCGTCACCGTCTGCGACAGCGCAAACGGGCTGCCGATCGCCTCTACCCAGTCGCCCACGTTCGTCGTGTCGGAGTTGCCCATCTTCACTGTCGGCAGCGGCGCATTGGTGTCAATCTTGATTACCGCCAGATCCGTAGCTTTGTCGGTGCCGATTACGCGCGCCGGCCGTCCCAGGTCTTGAGTGTCAGGATCCGTCGACAGCTTCACGTAAATCTTGTCGGCCTTCTCCACCACGTGATAGTTGGTGATGATGTATCCCTTCGGGTCAACGATGAAGCCCGACCCGAGCGATTCCTGCACGCCGGTGCTCGGGCCCGCGCCATCGGGCAGGGGATTCTGTCCGCCGAAAAAGCGGTTGAAGAAATCCTGAAAGTTGTTGTCTCCTCCCTGTTGCTGCTGGTCGTCGTCGTCCCCGCTGTCCGGCGCCTGCTGGTTC
>CAYZVG010000275.1:0-4695 GCA_964481595.1 uncultured Occallatibacter sp.
ATCAAACCCGAAAGGGCTCTCTGACAATGCGGCCGGCGCGCTGGCCTACTTAACCTTCGTTCCCGCAATCGTGTTCCTGGTGATGCCGCCGTATAACGCCAGCCCGTATGTCAGGTTTCACGCGTGGCAATCGATTTTTCTTTCCGCGGCGGTGTTTGCGGTGAGCCTGCTGTTGAGCTTTGTGCTGGTGTTTTTCATGGTCTTCGGAGCGTTTTTTCTGGTGGCGATTACGCGGCTGATCTGGCTGCTTTGGTTTGCGGTGTGGATCATCTGCGTGGTGAAGGCCCTGAACGGCCAGCGCTACAAGCTGCCTATCATCGGCGACCTGGCGGCGAAACAGGCAGGGAACTAACGTGGCTCTGGGATTTCCCATAAGTTTCGCGTGAATTCACAAAGAACTTCTTGACAAAGCTCCCGGTATCCGATCAGATGACTCACACCGGCCCCGCTCTTCCCCGTTTCTGGGTTGGGTAGTTTTCCTCGCCTCGCCTTGCGCGCAAAGCAAGAGGCACCCCAAAAAGGAATTTCTCACAGGTAAAAGGAGTGAACATGTCCGACGCAACTGTCCAGTCCGGTCTGAGCGACGACGCAGCCTCAGGCCTTGCCTATCTCACCATCATTCCAGCGATCATCTTTCTGGTGGTTGCTCCTTACAATCAGAATCCGAAGGTGAAATTCCACTGCTGGCAATCGATCTTTCTTGGGATTACGTGGATTGCGGTGTGGATTGTGCTTGGAATCGTTGGGGTCATTCCGGTTTTGAACCTGGTAGATATCGTGCTGTTTCCCCTGGTGGGATTGGGTTTCCTCATCTTGTGGATCATTGCGATGGTGAACGCGTTTCAGGGCAAGCGATTCAGCCTGCCGGTGATTGCGCCACTGGCGGAGAAGCAGGCGGGAGCGTAGCTGGTTAGCGAGTTAGCAAGTCAGCGAGTCGGCAGGTCAGCGGCGTTTGCCTTTTCTGGCGGCGTGTTTCTTGGGCTTGGGCTTGACGCGAGCTGCCTTCTCTTTGCTGCGGGCTTTTTTGGATTTGGACGGTGGCTTGGGCGGACGCTTGCCGGTGAGCGGAATGCCCTCTTCAACAATGGAGAACTGCAGGCGGCGCTCCTGGGCGAGGATGCGGTCGAGGATGACCTGGACGCGGTCGCCGGCGCGGAAGACGTGGCCTGAGCGCTCGCCGACAACTTCATGCGTGTTCTCGCGCCAGGTGTAGCGGTCGCCGCGGAGAGAGTCGATGGGAACCAGGCCCTCGACGAACATGTCGGTCAGCTCGACAAAGAGGCCGAATTTGGCGGGGTTGAGGACGAGAGCGGCGAACTCTTCGCCGACGCGGTCCTGCATGAAGCGGACTTTTTTCCATTCCACCAGTTCGCGCTCGGCTTCAGCAGCGCGGCGCTCGGTCTGGCTGGTTTCATCGGTGATCTGAGCCAACTCGTGCTCGGGGATGGGCGGCTCGATGGTGGAGTCGTTTACGCTCCCATGTCTCAAAGGCGAGACATCCACCCCAACGGACAAAATTCGCCCGTTGGGGACCCCGGCATGGGGCACCCGGGATTGCGGCTGGCCTTCGTTGGGGTGGGTCCATGGAGAACTCATGCGGCCTTCGGCGATTTGTCCGCAGCCCACGACGCCCGAGCGCAGCAGAGTTTTGGCGATGCGGTGCACGATGAGATCGGGATAGCGGCGGATGGGTGAGGTGAAATGGGTATAGGTGGGCGCGGCGAGGGCGAAATGGCCTTCGTTGACCTCGGAGTAGCGGGCCTGGCGCAGTGAACGCAGCATGAGATAGCTGAGGATGCGCTCTTCCGGCTGGCCCTCAATGCGCGCGGCAAGCTTTTGGTACATGCGCGGGGTTACGGCGATGTCCTCTGGCACCTCGTGCATGCGGGGATTGCGGCCGCGGCCGTAGGATTCGCGGCGCTCGCCACGGGTTTGGATGCGGCGGACGGGCAGAGCGCCGAGGCCGAGCGAGTAGCCGAAGCCGGCAGCCAGCTCCTCAAACTGAACGACGCGGCGAGGCTCGGGCTTCTCGTGAATTCGGTAGATGGAGGGTACGCCGCGGTCTTCAAGCCAGGTGGCGACAGACTCATTGGCGGCCAGCATGAACTCCTCAATGAGGCGGTTGGCCCAGGTGCGCTCGGCGCGGGTGACGCCGCGCATCTGGCCTTGCTCGTCGAACTCGATGACCGGCTCAGGCAGGTCGAAGTCGATGGAGCCGCGCTCTTCGCGGCGCTTGTTCATGAGCTCGGCGAGGCGTTTCATGCGTTCAAATGCGGGCGTTAGCTCGGCGTACTCGGCACGCGTCTCCGGGTCGCCTTCAAGGATATTGTGGACGGCGGTATAGGTCATGCGCGCAGCGGAGCGGATGACGCCTTCGACGATCTCATAGCTCTGGATGTTGCCGGCGGAATCAAGCTGCATGATGCAACTGAGCACGAGGCGGTCTTCACCGGGGCGCAGGCTGCAGATGCCGGTGGATAGCTCCATGGGGAGCATGGGGATGGCACGGTCAGGGAAATAAACGCTGGTGCCGCGCAGGCGGGCTTCAAGATCGAGATCGGTTGCGGGGCGCACGTATTCGGCCACGTCGGCGATATGCACCTGCAGCTCGTAGCCGCCGTCGGGAAGGTCGGTGACGAGAACGGCATCGTCGAAGTCGCGAGCGGTTTCGCCGTCGATCGTGACGATGGGCAGGCCGCGGAAGTCGTGGCGGCTGGCGGCTTCAGCCGGGTCGAGATGGGCAACGGCGCGCGCCTCGGCCAGAACATTGTCAGGAAAGATGCGCGGCAACTGGTGTTTGCGGATCATCATCTCGACATCGACGCCAAAATCGTCGGGCGAGCCGAGAACCTCAACAACGCGGCCGATGGGGGGACGCGTGGGCGTGGGCCAACTGGTGATTTCAACGTCGACTACCAGGCCTTCAAGGTCGTCACGAAGCTGCGCGGCTTGCGCCTCTGCGCCGAGCACGCGATGTGGAGTGGCGGACTCGCTTGCGGCGGGGATCTGCATGCCGTCTGGAATGACGATGGGCTGGGTCATGCGCTCGTCAAAGGGGACGACGTGCTGGCCGAGTGAGCGATTGAACGATGAGTAATGAAAGACGCCGACAACGGTTGCGTTGCGGCGCTCGATGATGCGGACGATGCGGCCCTGGCGGCGGCCATCGGCTTTGGGCGGCTCGACTTCGACCAGCACCTGATCGCCCTGCATTGCGCCGTTGATCTCATTCGGAGGGATGAAGATGTCGCCGGTTCCCGTTGCCTGGCGGGCGTTGGGGCGGACGAATCCGAAGCCGTCGCGGTGCAGGTCGAGGCGGCCAGCGGCGAGATTCTCGCGGGTGCCGATGGGACGAGGGATGCTCCAATGTTCGCGGTCAAGCTTGGCGAGTGCGCCGCGCGCGGTGAGGCGGGCCAACTGCTCAAGCAAGAGACGCCGCTCGCGGCCGCCGCCCAGGCCAAGCTCGCGGACGAGCTGTTTGTATCCCGCTTTGCCGCCGGCGGAACGGGCGACGCGCTCGACTAGATCACGATCGGTCATGGATCAAGAGTAGGCTATCGGGGCGGGCGTTTGGGGAAAGAGCGCGGGAGATCTCTCCCGGCGCGCTGTCACCTCTATGAAGCTCCAGACCGCGCACATGCACTTGCGGTCTTCATCGAAAAACCAATGTGCGGGCCGTCCGCTGCAAATGCCTGGCGATGCATAATCTACGAAAGCCGGAGTATCATCGTATGCATGGGAACGATACGCATCACCGAAGCCGAGGCAATCCGCGACATTGCGGGGTTGCTGGCTCGCGCCTACAAAGGCGAGGAGATCGTTATCGAAGGAGACAAGGCATCTGCCACCGTGGTGCTTCGCCCGACGGTGATTCCGCGCCGCTCGATCGAGGAGTGCATTGCTCTGATGCCGGTCGATTCCGCGGCAGCCATCGACGAGGACTTTGGCAGCGATGTTGCGGCTGCGGTTACCGCCCATCGGGAACCGTTGACCCCTCCGGCGTGGGACTGACGCAGTGGGATTGATCCTGGACTCAAGCGTATTGATAGGGGCCGAGCGCAAAGGGCTCAATGCGCGGCGGGCTCTGGCAGCGATCGCCGCTCACGTAGCCGGCGAGGATGTCGCTATCTCAGTCATTACTCTGATCGAACTGGCGCACGGAGCGGCCCGGGCCAATACACCGGAGAGAATATCCTCGCGTCGTCAGTTCCTGGACGAACTCGTGGCGGGCCTGCCGGTGCATCCGGTAACGATTCCAGTGGCGCTGAGGGCCGGACAGATCGACGGTGTGAATGCAGCCCAGGGAGTTCGGGTGGCTCTCTCCGATCTGCTGATCGGCGTGACGGCTCTGGAGCTAGGATACCGGGTCGCAACGGCCAATATACGCCACTTTCAGATGATTCCTGGGCTGGAAATATTCAACATGTGAGAACTCAGTGGATGCCTTGTGCCCGTCGCCAGCAATGCAACGGTGCGGCGTGCGTGAGGTGTGCGCCAATCTCAATTCTCCATTATCTGAATATCTGCGAAATCCAGTGTCTAGGAATCCTTGCGCACCCAGTTTCGTTACAACTTCAAGCGTTCAGAAAACTAGTTCATCTGGCCGGATTTGGATTGCAGGTATTTGTCGAAGGGAATCTCGAAGTAGAAGAGATCCTGGCCATCGGCGTTGCGCAGTGCGTGCAGATGGAGCTT
>CAYZVG010000276.1:0-4678 GCA_964481595.1 uncultured Occallatibacter sp.
GGCAAACTTCCAGTCCTGCTCATTGATGCGCTCTGCCTCGTCATCACGCTCGCAGTATCCTGGGGATTCTACCGTCAGATTGAGATTCCACTCATAACTCTTGGCCGCAGACTTAGCGCGAAGTTATAGTTCGAAGGCACTTCGACGCCTCCGCTGCTTGGTGGCCTCATGAACGGTAAGTAATGGGTAGAACTTCTGGGCACTTCACGCGCGTGACGGAAACACGAAGCACTCTTCCCAGAAGAACACCCAAAGGCCTCTAAGATAACCAGCGGCGCGCTTCCAGCGTGGCGCTTCCCACGGTTTGCACAAACACGGGAAGAGTACAACCCCCAGAAAGCCAATTCGAGCCCATATAAACGGTAGTATTGACCGGCGATCATAAGGAAACACGCCAGCTATCCACACTATCCCTGCGTTGTAACCCTCCAGGCATCCTCTGTTAAATAAGTCTCTAACGCGCCCGCCTGCAACGGAATGGTGAACAGCCTTTCCTTCACCGGCAACAGATAAGACAAGCCCTTCCCGGTAAAGCTGATGGCTGAATAACTGATCTTCCCATAAGGCATATCCTGCATATCTTTGAAGTCTTTCGTCAAAAGCATGGGTTTTCAGGACACTTGCCCTCACCGCGAAGTCGCAACCAGGGAGAAAATCAACTGGCCCTGGGCGCACTGGCATCTCTTTTGGACCGATCCCGGATATCTGCGACGAACCAGCAAATACCTTATTGCCGATGGTCAAAAGCCATGCGCCAAATCCCTTACTTGTGTTTACTGCTTCGTTTCCTTTGGCAGCCCAATGGGTCTCCAAAACCAAGCATCCCGCATCCACCGATCTATTTTGGGCGAACATCTCGATTAAAGCATCTATGCCATCCGGCGACACCTCACAGTCGTCGTCGATAAAGAAGACAATCTCTCCGCGCGCCGCCTTCGCTGAGTCGTTACGTTGTGCGGGTAGGCCCGACCGTGGCGCCTGGAAATAGCGGACCACAAGATCGGGATGTGCGACCGCGAGATCTTCTACGACAAGCCTGGAGGAGTTATCTCCGCTTGCATCCCAAACAATGATTTCAAAATCGTGTGAGGTTTGTTTTGCAAGCGAGGGGAGACTAATTTCACTTAATTGTTCAGCCCGGTCCTTTGTTGGGATAATAACGCTCAATGCAAATGAACTTTCGCGAGTCATTCTGCGACTATCCTCTCATTGCATTGTTGCAACCCCAATTAGCCACGATTAGGAGACTTCAGGCCCAGCTCTTTCATAGCAATCTGCAGGTCAGCCCAGGCTTCTTTCTTTTGCCGCGGATCGCGGAGCAGATATGCCGGGTGATAGGTCACAATCAGCTGCATTCCGCGAAAGGCATGAACCCGCCCGCGTAGACCGGCCAGCGGTTGCCGCTGCCCCAGCAGATACGTGGCCGCGGTTGCGCCCAGCGCCACAATCACCTGTGGACGCACCACATCGATCTGCTGAAACAGAAACGGCGAGCACGTATTCGCCTCTTCCGGCTCCGGCGTGCGGTTGCCCGGCGGACGGCACTTGACCACGTTGCAGATATACACCTGCCCGCGATCGAGCCCCATCGCCCCGATCATGTTGTTCAACAGTTGTCCGGCGCGGCCCACGAACGGCAGCCCCTGCGCATCCTCGTCCGCGCCAGGCCCTTCGCCCACAAACATCAGCCGCGCGTTGGGGTCGCCATCGGCAAACACCAGCTTGTTGCGGCCCTTGTGCAGCGCGCAGCGCGTGCAATCCCCAATCTCTTCGCGAATCGCAAGTAGCGCCGCTGCATGGTCGGCAGCCGGCGTTGCCGCGGCCACAGGTGGTTGTGCTGGAAACGTTCTTCGTGCTGAAATCGGCTGTTCCTCCATGAGGCTGGCGGACTGTTGTTCTTCAATCGACACTGGAGTTTGCTCGTCAACCGCCAGCGCCGAGGCATCAGGCTCGACTTCCTGCGCTGTCAATGCGGCCTCAGCGGCAGCATCCACCGGCCGCCGATAAAACTCCGTCAGCCCCAGGTCGCGATAGAAGCGAAAGCGCTCTGCCAGGGCGTCGCGTGTTGCCGCATCAAGGTGTCTCGCCAACGCCGCTACTCCACAATCAACTGCCGCGCAGGACGCGCCGCATCTGTCAGCACACGGTCCTGCCGCGATTTGCGGTCGTCGTCGTCGTCCAACTCCAGCACCATCGACCGCGGCCTGCGCAGCGCAAGAATCTCATCCAGAATCCGATCGGCAAGCGCACGCTTCGGCATCTCCGGCAGCTCGATTGAAGTGGTTGGCGTCATGAAAGTGGCAGCGTTTGTATCCGCGTCAATGCCCACGCCGTCGGCCGTTACGTCGTTCACCACAATGGCGTCGGCGCCCTTGCGTAACAGCTTGGCGCGGCCGTTTTGAATGCGGTCTTCCGTCTCCGCCGCAAACCCCACAATGAGCTGTCCCGGACGCCGCTGCCGCACCACTTCGGCAAGAATGTCCTCGGTCGGCGCAAGCTCCAGCATCAACGGCCCGGAGCGTTTCAGCTTCTGCTCAGACACCTTCACCGGCGTGTAGTCGGCCACCGCCGCCGCCTTGATCACCAGCGTTGCCTCGGCCATGCGCTTCAGCACCACCTCGCGCATGTCGGCGGCCGTCACCACCTTCACCAGTTCGCAATGTGCCGGCGTATGCAGCGCTGCCGGCCCGCTCACCAGAATCACCTTGGCCCCGCGGCTCTGTGCTGCCTCGGCCAGCGCATAGCCCATCTTGCCGCTCGAGCGGTTGCCCAGGAACCGCACCGGGTCCAGCGCCTCGCGCGTGCCGCCCGCTGTGACAAGCACCACCTCGCCGGCCAGATCGTGACGCCGGCCCATTGCGCTCAGCACCGCGTCGGCAATCGCCTCCGGCTCCGCCATGCGCCCCTGGCCCACCATGCCGCAGGCCAGCGCTCCGGTTCCCGGCTCAATCACGCGAACGCCCCGCTGGCGCAAAATCTCCACATTCGCCTGCGTCGCCGGATGGTTCCACATATTCACATTCATCGCCGGAGCCACCAGCACAGGCGCGGTCGTGGCCAGATACATGGTGCTCAAAAAATCGTCGGCAATGCCTTGCGCAAACTTGGCCAGAATGTTGGCCGTTGCCGGAGCTACCACCAGCGCTTCGGTCCACTGCGCCTCGCTGATGTGCTCAATCCCGTTCTGTTCCGCGATCGGGTCGCCCGAACGGCCCGTCACGTCGTCCCACAGGCTCACGATCACCCGATGCCCGGTAAGCGACGCAAACGTCAGCGGTTGTATAAACTTGCACGCCGACTCGGTCATAATCACATGAACGTCCAGAGCCTGCCGCTGCAGCGCACGCACCAGTTCAGCCGCCTTGTATGCGGCAATTCCGCCTGAAACGCCCACCGTCACTCTCATGGCTCGATTGTAATTGTTTTTTCACTTCGATTGCAGTCTGCGTCCCGCCGACTGCTGCCGCCGCCCGTCCTGGAAGCGGACAGCAAACACAAAACCCCTCTTGCGGCGATCCATGAGGAATCCGATCACAGCAGAAGGGGCTTCTTATCGGTGAAAAACTAGCTGAGCAAAATAGGAACCGCCGGACCTTCAACCAGTGGCTTCACCACTTCAGTGTCGGTCTTGACGTACGAAATCTTGCCCGCTTCAATCTCATCCTGTGCAATACGGCAGGCTTTGGTGGACTGGCTATGAACCAGCGCGTGCGAGCCGCTCTGCAACTGCCGCGCGCGGCGCGCCGCCACCAGGACCTTGCGATAATTCGAATCGAAACTGGTCTCAATCGTCATCGGATTCGTCTCCAAAGAGAAGTTGTTGGGAGCCGTGCTCCCCGTCGATCCCAAAGGCTTCAAGAACGGGTTTCAGCCGCTCCTGCGAGTTCTTCTGCAGACAGGATGCGGCTACTTCCAGCACCCTGCGCGAGCGATAAGCTATGGCCTCGCCGTTGCGATAAAAACGCTCAGACAGCACGATCGCCTCAAGCTGCGCCACCGCCCGGTCAAGAACGTCGTTGACAAGAATATAACCGTACTGGCGATAATTCTCAATCTCCTTGCTCGCCTCGCTCAGCCGCTTATATAGCTCAGCTTCGTTCACCACGCCCTCCGCGCGGCTGCGGTTGCGCAGGCGTGTGCGCAGAACTTTGGGATTCGGCGGCAGTACAAAGATGCTCACTGCCTCGGGCATTTTGGCCCGCACCTGCGCCGCGCCCTGCACGTCGATGTCGAGAAGCAGATCGTGACCTGCCGCCCGCGCCTCATCCAGAGAGTGGCTTGCCGTTCCGTAGAAGTTCCCAAACACTTCAGCGTATTCCAGGAACTTCCCTTCCTCCACCATCCGCTCAAACTCCTCGCGCGAGGTAAAGTTGTACTCCCGTTCGTTCTCCTCCGAGCCGCGCGGCGCGCGTGTCGTCCATGAAATCGCAAAGTCTACGCTGGTTAGCTGCTTGCGCAACTCGCTTACCAGTGTGCTCTTGCCCGAGCCCGAAGGCGCCGAAATAATGAATAGAATCCCCGCCACTGATCTCCAGTCCCTTTCCCCGGTCAAGTAGGCTTATCGAGTTTTTCTCTGGCCCCTGCCGCTTTTACTCCACATTCTGAACCTGCTCGCGGGCTTTTTCGATCTCCGCCTTCATCGCCAACCCCAATTCGGTAATGCGCGTGCCTTTGCCGC
>CAYZVG010000277.1:0-4626 GCA_964481595.1 uncultured Occallatibacter sp.
AGAGCAGGGGAATGAAGGCCTTCCCGTTCAACCCGATGGTGCGCATCACGCGGTCGGCAATCAGCGCCGCGCGCGCCAGGTAGCCTGAGTCCTCTAGCACCCCAATAAACAAAAACAGCAGCAGAATCTGCGGCAGAAACACCAGCACTGAGCTGATGCCCTTCCACGCGCCATCCAGCAAAAGCGATTGCAGCCATCCCGCCGGCAGCAGCGGCCGCACCAACTCGCCCATGCGCGCCAATATGTCGCCGAGACCGTCTGAAAGCGGCTGGCCGATCGAGAACACCACCTCGAATACGCCCACCACCACAATCAGAAACAGCAGCGGTCCCCAAAAGCGGTGCAGCAGTACGTCGTCGATCTTGCGTGTATTCTCCGCCGAGAGCGGTGCCTGGTAGCCGGTTTTGCGGCTCACTTGCGCGGCCCAGTTGTGTGTGCTGGCCGCGTTACCCAGCACCGGCAGCGCCAGCGGCTTGGCCGCCGTGCGCTCGGTATGCTGGTTCAAAAACAGCGATACCGCCTCAAGCCCTGTGCCATTCACCGCGCTGATCTGCGCCACCGGCGCGCCCAGTTCCTTGGCCAGCTTCAGCACATCCACCTTGCCGCCGCGGGCCTCCATCAGGTCCGACATGTTCAGCAGCACCAGCGTGGGCAGTCCCACCGCCAGCACCGGCGCGGCCAGCATCAGTTGCCGCGTCATGTGCAGCGAATCCAGCACCAGAATCACCGCATCCGGCTTCGGCGCGCCCGGCATCTTTCCACGCAGCACGTCGATTGAAACCCGCTCGTCCTCTGAGTAGGGATTCAGCGAATAAATTCCCGGCAGGTCGATCAGCGTCAGATCGTCGCGGCCCACGCCGGCCATTAACCCCAGCCGCTGCTCCACCGTTACGCCCGGAAAGTTGGCTACCTTCTGCCGCAGTCCCGTCAGCTTGTTAAACAGTGTGGATTTGCCTGAGTTTGGTGGTCCAATCAGGACCACAGTCCGCAGTGTTCCCTCCGCCGGCGGATTGGCCGGGGGAACGAACTCTGGCGGAGTGCAACAGGTGCTGCTCATTGCGCCGCCTCAATCAATTCGTCTTCTGCGGGGTCCTCGTTCTCGGCCGCCTGCGGCTTGATGCGGATCGCCTCGGCTGTCTCCCGCCGCAGTGCAATCTCCATCCCGTCCACGGCATACACCGTGGGATCGCCCGCCGGCGCACGGCGCAGCGCCGTCACCAGCGCGTCGGGCACAAAGCCCATATGCATCAAGTGGTTCTGCACGGATTCAGGCAGGTCCAAGGCCACCAGCACTCCGCTTTCGCCAACCTTTAACTCGCTTAGCACACTCACCTGTCGAACTCCGGGTTGCCTCTCAAATCTCAGCAACTTTGCGCGGTTCCAGTGTTGCTTTGCCCGCTCCGGCTGAGCATCAACCTGCTCGCTCCCGGTTGGGAGCGCCGGCTCGTAGGCTGCGGCTGCGGGGCTATGCAAATGTGGAATCGTCATTGAACTACGACCTTTCTGGTCGTACTTTAGTATACGGCTAGTTGGCCCGCGCCCGCAAACTCTGCCAGTAAAGAACTTTGCTCCGCACCAACTCACGGCTCTCGCCTCTCGGAGGGCGCAACTTGCCGGTCTTCGCCAGCGGCCTCAACTCCCCCTGGCGGGCCCTCAATCTTCTGTATCGGAACGTTGATCTATTTTTATCAGTCCGCGGATAAACTGCATGTGACCCAAATCACTCGCCTTGAGGTTTCCGCGCCTCCATCCTGCTGCTGCAAACGGGCCATTCCGTCCGACGGGTTTTCTCCCCTGCCAGCCGTTCCCCAACAGGAGTACAATCCAACCGAATTTCAGAAGCGAGCGCCGCCGTGCAATATAGAGATTTTGGAACTCATCCTTGGAAGCCATCCGCCCTCGGCTTTGGCTGCATGCGCCTGCCAACCCTCGATGGACAGCGCAACAGCACCAACATCGACGAGGCTGAAGCCATTCGCATGATCCGTCATGCCGTCGATAACGGCGTTAACTATCTCGATACGGCCTACCCCTACCACGGCGGCCAGAGCGAGATCGTCGTCGGCAAGGCCCTCCGCGACGGATACCGCCAGCGCGTCAAGCTCGCCACCAAGCTTCCCACCTGGCTGGTCAACGCCCCCGACGACTTTGACCGCATCCTCGACGAGCAGCTCAAGAAGCTCCAGACCGCCTCCATCGACTTCTATCTTTTCCACGCGCTCAACAAAGAAAACTGGAACAATGTCGTCCTTCGCCACAATCTGCTGGCCAAGGCCGAGGCGGCTCTCGCCGATGGCCGCATCCGCCACATCGGCTTCTCGTTTCACGGCGATTACGACGCCTTCGCAGAGATCCTCAACGGCTATGATCGGTGGTCCATGTGTCAGATCCAGTTCAACTACATGGACATCGACAAGCAGGCAGGAATCCGCGGCCTCAAACTGGCCGCCGCCCGGCGCGTCGCTGTGGTGGTGATGGAGCCGCTTCTCGGCGGCCGCCTCGCCATCCCTCCGGAAGATATCCAGCAGCTCATGCTGAACCACCATGTTCAACTCTCGGCTGCTGAGTGGGCTCTGGACTGGCTATGGGATCAGGAAGAAGTTTCCCTCGTCCTCAGCGGAATGAGCACCATGGACAAGGTCGAACAGAATCTTGAATTTGCCGATGAATCCAGCGTCGGTTGCCTTACCCCCGCAGACCAGCAGTTAATCGGCAATATCCGCACCCTTTACAGCGCCCGCACCGTCATCCCCTGTACCCGCTGCGGCTACTGCATGCCTTGCCCTAACGGAGTCAACATTCCCGGCAACTTTGAGATCTTCAACTACGCTCACACATTCGACGATCGCATCAACGCGCGCATGCATTACAAGGTCTTCCTCAAGGAGTCTGAGCGCGCCGCTGCCTGCGCCTTCTGCGGTGTCTGTGAGCCGCTGTGTCCGCAGCAGATTGAGATCCCCAAGTTCATGACCAAAGTCGCCGTGTTCATGGAGTGACCCCCGCCGCGCAAAACTTAGGCTCAAATGCGGGTGAAAGACTGTGCGCCTTCAACTTCCCAAATTGAAATAATTGTTCACTCCATGAAACGTATTTCATAATGTGGTAAATTTAGACCACCTTGTGTCACACATCACTGCCGCTCACCCCCCGGCAAAACGACACTCACCGTAGCGGTTGAACGCCCTGCGCCGCGTTATGAGGCAAAAGGAATGAGTGAAGTAAAGTCGGATAGCAATATGGTTATTTTGGATGGGAACGAGGCTGCCGCCTCGGTTGCCTATCGTCTCTCTGAGGTTGTCGCCATTTATCCCATCACCCCCTCGTCGCCAATGGCCGAGTGGGCTGACCAGTGGCGCTCCGAGGGGAAGAAGAATCTGTGGGGCGCGTTGCCCATTGTTGAGGAACTGCAGAGCGAAGGCGGCGCTTCCGGCGCTCTCCATGGCGCATTGCAGGCCGGTGCATTCGCAACTACGTTCACCGCCTCGCAAGGCCTGCTGCTCATGATCCCCAACATGTTCAAAATCGCCGGTGAACTCACCCCGGCCACCATGCACGTGACCGCCCGCACGCTGGCCACCCACGCGCTGTCCATCTTCGGCGACCACTCCGACGTGATGGCATGTCGTTCTACCGGCTGGGCCATGCTCGCCTCCAACTCCGTGCAGGAAGTGCACGACCTCGCGCTGGTCGCGCAGATAGCCACCCTCGAATCCCGCATTCCTTTTATTCATTTCTTCGATGGCTTCCGCACCTCGCATGAAGTTGCAAAAATTCTCCCCATCGGCGACGAAATCATTCGCTCCATGGTGGACGACCAGTATCTGATCAACTTCCGCAAGAACGCGCTCTCCTCCGATCGCCCCATCATTCGCGGCACCGCGCAGAATCCCGATTTCTTCTTCCAGGCGCGCGAAGCCTGCACTCCGTACTACCTCGCCGTTCCCGGCATCGTGCAGTCGGTCATGGACCGCTTTGCCGCGCTCACCGGCCGCTCCTACAAACTCTTTGACTACTACGGCGCGCCCGATGCGGAACGCGTAATTGTCGTCATGGGCTCCGGCGCTGAAGTTGCCGAAGAGGCTGTTGACCTCATGTCAAAACAGGGCGAGAAGGTAGGCCTCGTCAAGGTTCGCCTCTATCGTCCGTTTGACCCCAAGGCCCTGCTCGCAGCCTTCCCCAAGACCGTCAAGTCCATCGCCATCCTCGACCGCTGCAAAGAGC
The DNA here is from genome assembly GCA_964481595.1 of uncultured Occallatibacter sp. Classification (GTDB taxonomy): domain Bacteria; phylum Acidobacteriota; class Terriglobia; order Terriglobales; family Acidobacteriaceae; genus Telmatobacter. The sequence continues at coordinate 4,222 of CAYZVG010000277.1, forward strand.
CCGGTTCCACCGGCGAGCCGCTCTACCAGGACATCGTCACCGTTCTGGCCGAGAACGCCGCCAGCCTGCCCTTCGCTATGCCTACTGTCGTCGGCGGCCGCTACGGCCTCTCCTCCAAGGAGTTCACGCCGGCCATGGTCAAGGGCATCTTCGACGAGATCAAGAAGACGGTTCCCAAGAACCACTTCACCATCGGCATCGTCGACGACATCAGCCACTCCAGCCTCGACTACGACGACAACTTCTCCACTGAGGATCCCAAGACCGTGCGCGCTCTCTTCTACGGTCTCGGCTCCGACGGCACCGTAGGCGCCAACAAAAACTCCATCAAGATCATCGGCAACGAAACGCCCAACTACGCGCAGGGCTACTTCGTCTACGACTCCAAGAAGTCCGGCTCCATGA
>CAYZVG010000278.1:0-4600 GCA_964481595.1 uncultured Occallatibacter sp.
CGTCGCCTACACCGGCACGCACGACAACGACACCACGCAGGGCTGGTGGCAGTCGGCAACCAAATATGAGCGCGCCGCGGTTGAGGCCTATGCCGGCCCGGTTGCCGATCGCCCCGTCTGGCCGCTCATCCGTACGGCATTCGCAAGCGTTGCGGAGATGGCGATTGTTCCCGCGCAAGATCTGCTTGAGCTGGGCTCTGAGGCGCGCATGAATACGCCCGCCGTGCCGGCCGGCAACTGGGCCTGGCGCGCGCTCCAAGGTGCATGGACGCCCCAGCTCGCGGCGCGGTTGAAAGCCATCACCGAAGTGACCGACCGCGACAACGATCCGCTGCCTGAAAGCTAAAAGCTGAGAGCTGAAAGCTGCTCTTCTGCTATCCTTGGCGCTAATGGAAACTCCTGCGATTCAGACACATGGCCTGACGCGGCGCTTTGGCGCGCTCACTGCCGTCGACGATGTAACGTTCAGTGTTGCTCCGGGCCAATTCTTCGGCTTTCTGGGGCCGAATGGCGCGGGCAAGTCAACCACCATCAAAATGCTCACCGGGCTGCTGGAGCCGAGCGCCGGCACAATCCAGATTCACGGCAAACCGTTCAACGCTTCGGCGCTCGACCTGAAGCGCCAGATCGGCGTTGTGCCCGAGGGGATGGCGCTCTTTGGCCGTCTCACCGCTCCCGAGTATCTCCGTTTTGTGGGCCGCATGTACGGACTCGACAAGCAAACAACCGAACAGCGCATGGAAGAGCTGCTGGACTTTATGCAGCTTGCCAACGAAACAAAAAAGCTGGTCACCGACTACTCCCACGGTATGCAGAAAAAGCTGGCGCTGGCCGCCGCCGTCATTCACGCGCCGCGCGTGCTGTTTCTCGACGAGCCGTTTGAAGGCGTTGACGCGATTGCGGCGGGAATGCTGAAGACCATGTTGCAGGGCATGCTCAGCCGCGGTGCAACCATCTTTCTTACCACCCACGTGCTTGAGATTGTGGAGCGGCTGTGCAGCCACGTCGCCATCATTCATCAAGGGCGTCTGGTGGCCAACGGTGCGCTCGACGAGTTGCGCGCTGGGGTCGCCTCCACACTGCCCGGCGCGGAAGGCGCAGAGCGGCTCACTCTGGAACAGATCTTCCTCTCGATTGTGGGCACGGAAGAAAGCGGTGCGGCGCAGGAGTTGTCATGGCTGTCCTGAACGGAACGGGTTTGGCCGGAACCAGCGCGGACGGTGAGCTTGGCTCAACCAGCGTCTTTGGTCCGCTGGCCCGCGCGCAATACGCGGCCCTGGCACGGCTGCGCTGGCGCATCCTGGTCAACGGAATGCGCTCCACCATCGGCGCGTTTGAGGTGGGCGCGCGCGCCGTCAGTTACCTGGTCTACTCGCTCATGGCTCTCGGCATCGGTTTTGGTGTGGGCGCATTGACCTTTGCGCTTTGTTCAAGAGGCAAGTGGGAGTTTCTACCGCTTGTTTTCTGGGCTGTATTTTTTCTTTGGCAAATGTTGCCCATCATGCTGGCCTCGTTTCAGGAGCAGTTCGATCTGGGCGCATTGCTGCGCTTTCCCGTCAGCTTTGGCTCTTACTATCTGTTGTACGTGGTCTTCGGATTGTCCGACATCTCCGCGCTCGATGGCGGAATTAGTTGCCTGGCCATCTGGATTGGCGTCAGCCTGGCGCGGCCCGATCTGATGGCGATTACGGCGCTCATCCTTGCGATGTTTGCGGCGTTCAACATATTGCTTACCCGCGTCATCTTTGCCTGGATCGACCGCTGGCTTTCGCAGCGCAGAACGCGCGAGATTATGGGCGCTCTGTTCATGCTGTTTTTTCTCTCGTTTCAGTTGATGAACCCCGCAGTCTGGCAGCATGGCCACAGGAGCGCACGCCATAATCAGCGGCCGCAGCAGCAACTGCAGCAGCTTATGAGTGAGCCATGGGTGCAGACCGCGATTCGTGTGCAGCGGTGGCTTCCGCCAGGCCTTGCCGCGGCGTCGTTGCGCAGCGTTGCGGAGCGGCAGCCGGCAGGGCTGCCTGTCTTGCCCGATCCCGCTGAAACTCCAGAGCCGATTGCTTCCTCAGGTCCGTTTGGGTCGCTTGGCTTGCTGGCGGCCTTCGCTCTCGCCACCGCCGCGGCGCTGGGGCTAAGGCTGCGCGCTGAGTACAGCGGAGAGAATCTGGGCGCTGCGCCGGCTCGCGTAAAGGCTGCGGCGGTCCGAGGCAAATCGATTGGCAGCCGTGCAAAGGCCGCGGAACCAGCGCCGATCGAATTCGAACACCGTGACACCATTGCGGCCGCCGACTCCATTGCTGCCCGGTCCCATGCCGCCAGCGCGATTCCGGCCATCGTCGAAAAAGAATTTCGCGCGCTGCTGCGCACGCTGCCGCTGCTCTATGCGCTTGGAGCGCCGCTGCTCATGGTGCTGGTGATTGCGGGCAGCTTCTCTCGTCAGGGCCAGCTCGGCTTGGCGCCAGCTTTCGCTTTTCCTCTCTGCATTTACTTTGCGCAACTTGGCTTGACGCAGTTCTTCGCCAACAGTTTTGGCGTTGAGGGCGCGGGAGTCCAGCTCTACTTTCTTTCTCCCACTCCCATGCGCACGGTGCTTGTGGGCAAGAATATTTTTCACGTGCTGCTGTTTGCTTTTTCGGTAGCCGTCGCCGCCTCTCTGGCTGTGTTTCGCCTGGGAAGGCCCAGCGCATCCACGGTTGTATTTACCGTGGCATGGCTGCTGTTTGCGCTGCCGTGCAATCTGGCCGTGGGCAATATTCTGTCGCTCACCATGCCCAATCGCATCAATCCGGGCCGCATTGGGCGGCAGGGCCGTTCGCAGGCAAGCTCGCTGCTGAGCCTGCTGGTGCAAGCCGGCCAGCTTGGCATTGGCGCGCTGGTCTACGCGGCCGGATACTTCAGCGGTTTGCCTTGGCTGCCCGTGCCCATTTTTCTCTTTCTCGCAGCGGTTGCTGTGTTTGCCTGGCTGCGCATTCTAAGGCACGCCGGCCGCCTTGCCGCCCAGCACAAAGATCAACTGATCGCAACCCTGGCCAAGCTCAGCTTCTAGCGCAGGATTGTATCGAGTTGTAACAAGGTTAGTTTCTAAAAACTTCGACCAAGCACTGAACCCGCCGTGCCCCATCCGTCCGCGTTTTTGCGGATGGGTGGGATCGCACAGCACACCGTCCGGCGAGCCCAGGCCTGGACTCGCCGGCAGGCAAAGCACGGTAAACGTTTCAGCCCCAGACCCCGCATCCTTCCGCATCCCCATCCCTGCACGCTCTAGACGAATCGCAGCCTCGCCAGGCGTGCGGCCCCGCGCAAAACCGCATCATGACTAAGGTACTGGAAAACGCTTTCCAGCCCTGACTTTTGTTATATACAATTGCTTCGTTTATAAGGCGGCATTGAGAATCGCGGTCTATTCCTTTACTGGGGAAGTTGAAGGATCTGGCGCTGCGTTCTTTGCCGCTCCTTTGTTGAACGCGGACACTTCGACTACCAATTGAACTGGCGGCATGAGCGGCAACGCATTCCCCGGAACCAGGAAGATTACCGATGCCAGCAACAGACCTGGCGAGGCAAAAAGAGGACAAGCATGAAAACTAGAATCAATTTTGCACTTATCTTCGCACTGGCGCTCATGGGCGTCACGTTGACGATTGCCCAACCTGCCGCAACCAGCAGCACTCCTGCCAGGCCCAAAGGCTCATGCGACATATACGCCGCCGCCGGCGACCCCTGCGTGGCCGCCCACAGCACGACGCGCGCCCTCTATGCCTCCTATAACGGCCCGCTCTACCAGGTTCTCCGCCAGTCCGACGGCAAGACGCTCGACATTGGCGTCGTCCAGCCCTCTGCCTCCCCCGCGCCCGATGCTGGCGGATACGCCGACGCCGCCGCGCAAGACAAATTCTGCGCCAACACCTATTGCTGGATCACGACCATCTACGACCAGTCGGGCAAGGGAAACAATCTTACCCAGCCGCCGCATGGTGGATTCAGCGGCCCGGCCATGGGCGGATTCAACAACATCCCCATCGCCGACATGGCGCCCATTACGATCATGGGCCACAAGGCCTACGGCGTCTTTATCGAGCCGGGCATGGGCATGAGGATCGACGACCCCAAGGGCACTGCGGTCGACGATCAGGCCGAGGGCCAGTACTGGGTCATCAACGGTCTGCACTTCAACAACGGCTGCTGCTTTGACTATGGCAACGCCGAGATCGACAGCCGCGACGACGACGCAGGCACCATGGAAACCACTTACTTTGGCGACGCCACGCCCTGGTATCACGGCAACCCTCCCGGCCCCTGGGTCATGACCGATCAGGAAAACAATCTCGTTGGCTGCGTCAACGCCGATGGAACGAAACTTTGCAAAGACCTGCCCAACATCACCTGGCGCTTCGTAACCGGCATGGCCAAGGGGGAACCGCATCATTGGACATCCATGGGAGGCAACGCGCAGGGCGGAGCCTTATCGGTAATGTTCGATGGTCCGCGTGTCGACTCCGGTTACGACCCCATGCGCAAGCAGGGCGCAATCCTGCTGGGAAACGGCGGAGACAACAGCAACGGCTCGCAGGGCACCTTCTATGAAGACGCAATGACCGCC
>CAYZVG010000279.1:0-4584 GCA_964481595.1 uncultured Occallatibacter sp.
CCATCGACCGCATCAACATTCGCCAGGCATCGCTCATGGCCATGCGTCTCGCCGTCCAGCAGCTCTCGCAACCGCCCGGCAATCCGCCCTCCGGCAATCTGCTCCCCGATTATTTACTGATTGACGGCCTCGACCGCATCGACTGGCCCTGCCCGCAGCAGCCCGTCGTCAAAGGCGACTCCAAAAGCCTCTCCATCGCCGCCGCCAGCGTGCTGGCCAAGGTCTATCGCGACCGCCTGCTGGTCGAGCTGGATGCCGTCTATCCCGGCTACGGCCTCGCCCGCCACAAAGGCTATGGCTCGCCTCAGCACCTTGAGGCTCTGCGACGCCTGGGCCCAACGCCCATGCACCGCAAATCCTACGCGCCCGTTGCCCAGGCGGCGTTACAATTTTCTGTCTCTTGATTCACTCCGGAGCGGGTTATGAAGACTCTGCATTCTCTGCCAGTCTTATGTTGTGCTGTGTGCCTTGGCTTGCTCGGCTGCGATAACAAGAACCTGCCCAAGAAGCCCGATCCCACAAAAGGCACGGTCACCGGAATCGTCCTCTGCGACGATACGGGCAAGCCTGCGCGCTTTGCCACCGTAGCTCTCACCGCCGTTCCCGCAAAAGACAGCAAGAACCATGAGGATGGGCCATTGCCGGCTCTTGAAAGCACCACCACCGATCTCGATGGCCGTTTCAGAATGGACGCCGTCGAGCCTGGCCGCTATTATGCCTTCGCCACGCTTGAAGGCTATCTCGATCCTGAGCGCGGCATCGATTTCGACAAGCTCGAAAGTTTTGAGAACGACCGTCAGCGCACTGGGGAGGCAATCCGCGAGTGGAAAGATCAATTGGTAGAGGTGACGGTTGGCGCGCAGCGTTCCTCTGAGGTCACGGTTCGTGTAACGCGTGCTGCAGAGATTGCGGGAGTCGTCATCTATGACGACAGCAGTCCCGCCATTGGCATGCATTTCCAACTGCTTCGCAAAACGGCCACAAACGGTTGGACCGGCGTAGGCCTCGCCCTGTTCAGCGGTTGGAAGATTGCGGCAACCAGCGACGGCCATGGCCGCTACAGCATCGCCAATCTGCCAGCGGGAGAGTACAAAGTCTGCGCCCTGCTGCCGGCCGACGATGAGGATGCCGCGCCGCATGTATGCCTGGGCAACACATTTCGCAGCAAGAACGCCTCAACGGTCAAAGTACAGGCCGGTGAGACGGTCGGCGGCACAGACATCGCTATTCCCCTCACCGGATTGCGCAAAGTGGCGGGAACGGTAACCGCCGTGGTCGACGCGCATCCAATTGTGCGCGGCACTGTGCAATTGCTTTACGCAGACGATCGAGAGGTAGCGCGCAAGACATCGCTGCTCGAAGATGGAAGTTTTGCTTTCGGGTTTGTTCCCGATGGCAAATACATCGTCGAAGTATCCGGCGCGGCCGATGCGGATCAAAAGACCGACGGCGACACGCAGGCCAGCCCCGCGCGCACTTATATGGATAAGGAGATACCTCTGATAGTCGCAGGCGACATGGAAGATGTAAATCTCCCGCTCGCCAGAACTATCCCCGACAAGGCTCAAACGCCGTAGTGGAAAGCTCCAGCGGACAGCGCAGGCCCCGTGGGGGTGCGAGTTCTTCCGCTATGAGTGGGTGCCCCAGGTGCCTCGCAGTTGGGCACCTGGGATACCACACGAAGGGATCGTTCAGAAACGGGGAAGTGCTCAGGCGGCAACGGCGCGCTTCTTACGCTTTCTGTTCCACGCCAGCAGCGGCCGCGCCGCAAGCAGCAGCAGAATCACCAGCGTGTACGGCGCAGGAGTGGTGACGCCCGTCTTTACCTTCCACCAGTAGTGCACAGCGGCGGTGAGCGCGGCCACGTACACAAGCGTATGCAGCCGGTTCCAGTTTTTGCCGCCGAGCTTGCGAATGGCCCATGTTGTGGAGGTAAGCGCCAGCGGCAGCAGCAGCAGATAGGTGCTCACGCCCATGATGATAAAGCGGCGTTTCCCGATGTCGGTCTCGATCGTGTTCAGATCGAAGCCGGCATACAGGCCAAGCCACGTAAGCATGTGCAGCGAGGCGTAGAAGAACACGAACAGCCCAAGCAGCCGGCGGAACTTTACCAGCCAACTGAGCCGCGGTGAGAGCGCGCGCACCGGCGAAACTGCCAGCGTTGCCGCCAGCATCCACAGCGCCGAGAGGCCGGTGACGGAGGCGATCTCCGCCGTTGGGTCGGGGCCGAGGTTATTGTTCACCGCTTTCAAAAGCAGCGATGCCGCGGGCAGCAGGCAACCGATCCAAACCAGCGTCTTGAGTGCGATGAGAGTCGAACGTTTCATGGGTTCCTTGTAGCGGTGCTTGCGGAGTTAGCGTTGTTAGCGGAGCTAGACCGATGGAGACTCGCCGTATGCAGGAAGATGCCTGATTACTCCAACTGCGCAAACGCCGCTCGTGTAGTGAGTCTGAAGATCTTGCCATCAATTACAAAGAGCAACCGCAGATTCTTCGCTCACCACCCCCGAACTGAAAAGCGTTCGGGGCCCCATTCGCTCAGAATGACAGTGCCATTTGTGGCGCGAAGTTGAGAGAGAAGCCGCTAGCCCCGCTTACTCCGCTAACAACGCTAACCCCGCTCAGAAGTTCTTCCTCATATCCATGCCTGCGTAGAGCGACGCTACCTGATCGGTGTAGCCGTTGAACATGAGCGTGGTGCGGCGCTGTTCGTAGAAGGGCTGGCCGATGCGGCGTTCGGTCTTCTGGCTCCAGCGGGGATGGTCCACATTTGGGTTCACGTTGGAGTAGAAGCCGTACTCGTTGGGTGCCTGATCGTTCCAGGTTGTCGGCGGCATCTTGTCGACAAAGCGCACGGTCACAATCGACTTGGCGGACTTGAAGCCATACTTCCACGGCACCACGATGCGCACCGGCGCGCCATCCTGATTGGGCAGCACCTGCCCGTACAGGCCAAAGGTAAGCAGTGTGAGCGGGTTCATGGCCTCATCCATTCGCAGCCCTTCGGAGTAGGGCCAATTGATGGTCGAGTCCTGCGTGTACCACTTCTCCACTTTCTTGTCGAAGTATGAAAGGAACTGGACGTACTTGGCCGAGGGCAGCGGATTGCACAGCTTGATGAACTCGGAAAGCGAGTAGCCAACCCAGGGAATCACCATGCTCCAAGCCTCGACGCAACGATGGCGATAGACGCGATCTTCAAGCGGGCGCAGCTTGAGCAGCGCGTCAATGTCAAAGGTGAGCGGCTTGGCCACCTTGCCTTCTACCTTCACCGTCCACGGCCGCGTGGGCAAAGCTCCGGCATTCACCGCGGGCTGGTCCTTATTCACGCCGAACTCGTAAAAGTTGTTGTAGTGCGTAATATCGTCAAAGCTGGTGAGCTGCTCGCCGGTAGTGGTCAGGGGACTGTGCACGGTCTGCAGCTTGCTGTCCGCGTGCACAGCCGTGCCTGGCGAAAGCACTCCGGCGATCCGTTCCGCACCCAGCGCTACTGCGCCCGCTGCTGCGGCGCCCTTCAAAAAACGGCGGCGGTTGATGTACTCGGTGTATGCGTCCTGCGGCGTAATCTCAGACGATGGAATATCGGGCGGTTTGCCGATCGGCATGGGATGACCTCACTCGGGGAAGAGCTTCTGCACACATTAGACACGGCGAAGTGCCAGGTTGTTACAGAAATTTGCGACAAAATCATCGAAGGATTTGTGCCGTCAAAACCTTGGCGGCAATCACGCCTGTTTTTGCCACGCCACTACAACCACCGGGTAGGTAATGCGGACAGCCTCGGCCTCGCGCCGTGCGGCCACGCCCAGGCTATCCGTCCCGGCCAGGACTTCCGCGTTGAACAGCGCGCGAATCCGGTCCGCGTCGCCCGGCTTGGGGAATGAGCCGGACAAAAGGTTTTCGAGCCCCATCTGCAAACCGTATCGCTCCGCGCGGCGCAGCGCGAGGCCGGCGCTCAGCCCAAGCTCTTCAAACTCCGCCTGAGTCAACGCGCGCGTATGCGAAGGGTCGCGCAGAATCTCCCACTCGTTGAACCGGTCCTGCGCCTCTTTGCGCGGGGCTACGTCGCACACCAGCACCGTGCCGCCGGGTTTGGCTACGCGTGTCATCTCGTCGAGCGCCTGTTGCGCTGAGAGAAAATGATGAAACGAGAAGCGCGTCACCACGCAATCGAACGAGCCCGCGGCAAAGGGCAGCTCGGTTACCGATCCCTGCAACCATTGAATATTCTCAACCTGTTGTTCGGTCTGGTAGAGCCGTGCACGGTCAAGCATTGCCGGAACAAAATCGAGTCCCGTCACCTGGCGAACGCGCCTGGCAAAGAAACAGGAAACAATGCCCGGTCCGCAGGCCACATCGAGCAGCGTGTCGTCCGGTTTTGCGGCCGCGCACTCGGCCATCAGAGGTAGCACGCCGTCTTTGCCCTGGCCATGGCGCTGCACAAACGGCTCCGCCTGGCGGGTGAACTGGTCGATCACATCGGCATCATGCTGAGAAGCGCTCATGGGAGTATTGTCACCTATTGCTGTTAGGGCCTGTTAACACTACTGGAGCGGGCGGCGCTGGGAGCCAATTTTTACGAGT
>CAYZVG010000280.1:0-4543 GCA_964481595.1 uncultured Occallatibacter sp.
GGATTCGGCGTTTCTCGCCCGCTGACATGGTCCCGACAAGCTGCTCGGCCAACCGCGTCGCTTCAATGCGTTCCAACGCCTCCCACGCCCTGGCTCGCATCTCTTCGGTCACATGCAGATTGGGCCAGAGCGTGGATGCGGAAAAGAAGCCTGCAATCACGGCGTCGAGTCCGCTGGTGACGGCGGTCCGCTCGCCTGGCAATTCTGCTCCCATGGGCCCGGCGCTCACGACGCCAAAATGTTTGCGAAGCTCGGTCAGATCCCAGCGCTCTCGACCAAAGATCCGCACCCGCATACCGGGGCGAACAATTGGATAGAGCTGGCAGGTCATTGCGAGGATCAGCGTGGATTTGCCGCAGCCGTTTGGCCCCATGATGGCGACATGTTCTCCGGCGCGAATGCTGAGGTTGACGCTGTGCAGGACGATCCGTTCGCCGCGCGCTACGTCGACTTCGCGCAATTCCAAAAAGTCAGCCGGCGTCTGGTCGCTCTCGCCCATCAAATCCTCACCTGTTAGATTAAATGGGGTCTACCTCATGAGCGAACTTTCCAACCACTTCATCCCTCGCGGTTTTCGTTTCGCTGCCACCAAAGCCGGCCTGAAGGCAAGCGGACGCCCGGACTTTGCAGTGATCGTGGCAGACACCGCAGCAAGCGCTGCCGCAGCATTCACGTCGAACCGTGTAATAGCAGCGCCTTTACTGATCGACAAGGAACATCTGAGCGCTACCGGCGGGCGAGTCCGCGTGGTTGCGATCAACGCCGGCAATGCGAACTGCGCCGCCGGCGAAGCCGGTTTGCAGGCTGCACACGACACCTGCACGGCCGCTGCCCGCGTTTTTGGATGCCGCCCCGAAGAGGTATTTCCATCGTCGACAGGTATCATCGGTGTCCCGCTACCGGCCGACAAGCTTATCGCCGTGATGCCCGAACTTGCCGCTTCGTTGGGCGGCGACACAACCCACTTTTCCCAGGCGGCCCAGGCCATCCTGACAACCGACACCGTCGATAAGACCGCATTTGCCCGTCTCGATGTCGCCGGGAAGTCCGGCGAAATGCGCGAGGTGAGGATCGCTGCATTCGGCAAAGGCTCCGGGATGATCCATCCGCAGCTGGTGCCGCACGCCACGATGCTCGTTTATGTTCTGACCGACGCGGCAATTGAGCCTGCCGATCTGGACGGCTACCTGCGGAATGCGGTTGAGGTCAGCTTTAACCGCATCTCTGTCGATGGGGACACTTCGACGAACGACACCGTGCTGGTGATGGCCTCGGGAGCTTCAGAAGTGTCAATCGGACCCGGAGATCCGGCGTTCAATGCTGCGTTGACAGCGGTGTGCACCGCGCTTGCCCGCGAAGTGGTGGCAGACGGTGAAGGTTTGTCGCATGTGGTTGAGTTGCATATCGATGGTGCGGCCAGTGACGCCGATGCTCTGCGCGTGGCTAAGGCCATTGCACACTCACCGCTTGTGAAAACAGCGTGGGCGGGATGTGACCCGAACTGGGGACGCCTCGCTGCGGCGATCGGCTACTCGGGCGCGCAGGTAGATCCCGACTGCATCGATATCAGTTTTGGCAAGCTGCCCATCTGCCGTAACGGGGGCCGCGCTGCAGAATTTGACGAAGCCGCTGCGCACGCCTACATCAGCCAGCACGACTTTACCGTTTCAATCCAACTCCATCAGGGGAACGGCTCCTGCGTCTTCTGGACCACGGACCTGACGCACGAATACATCAGCATCAATGCGGACTATTCGACGTAAGGCATCGGCTCCGCGTGGCGAAGTCCAGGGATTTATGAATCGGAAGAGGGGCTTGCGAACCAAAATAGTTGTTGTGACAACTATTTCGCCATCAAAGTGCGAACCTGCCCGGGAGGAGCCCATGACAACCAATTCGAAACGCCAACCAGCCCTCTTTTTGCCCCACGGCGGGGGCCCCTGTTTTTTCATGGATTGGACATGGGGTCCGGCCCATACGTGGGTGGCGACGCAGAGATTTCTTGAGGGCCTGGCTTCCACTCTCCCGGAGAAGCCCAAAGCCCTCTTGGTGGTAAGCGGCCATTGGGAGGAACGCGCCTTTACGGCGGGCGCGGCACAAAATCCGAAGTTAATCTTCGACTACTCCGGTTTTCCGGAGCACACCTATCACCTGACTTGGCCAGCTCCTGGTGGTCCGGCGTTGGCAGAACGGACTGCTGCGCTACTCGAAACGGCGGGCTTTTCCTCTTCGCTGAATTTCAGCCGAGGCTACGATCATGGGATCTTTGTTCCACTGAAAGTGGCTTTTCCGGTGGCAGAGATTCCGGTTGTGCCGCTCTCTTTGGCGGTTTCTCCCGCAGGGGAACTCGATCCGGCTCTGCACCTGGCTGCGGGACGTGCCCTGGAGCCGTTGCGCGATGAAGGCGTGCTGATCGTGGGCAGCGGCATGAGCTTTCATAATCTGAGGGCTTACATGCGACCGGAGACTCTGGAGCGTTCGCGAGCATTCGATGCCTGGCTGACGGAGGCCGCAGAGTCTGCGCGGCCGCAGCGCGATGAGCGGCTTGCCAGCTGGCGTAAAGCACCCTATGCGGAGTTTGCGCATCCGCGCGAAGAACATTTGCTGCCGTTGATGGTTGCCGCCGGTGCTGGTGGAGAAGCGCCCGGAAAGCGAATCTTCACCGATGACCCAATGGGCGCTGTGATCAGTGCGTTCCGCTTTGATGGATGAAGGCTATCTTGCGCGGGGGTGGGTGCGGTCGTAGACCTGCGTCAGTTGCGCGGTGGTGAGCTGCGTATAGCGCTGTGTGGTTGAGAGGCGCTCGTGGCCGAGCAGTTCCTGAATGGCGCGCAGGTCGGCGCCCTCTTCAAGCATGTGCGTGCCGAATGCGTGGCGCAGCGTGTGCGGGTGGACGTCGGCCGGAAGACCGCGCAGGATGGCGATGCGCTTGACGATGCGTCCGACGCTGCGCGTTGTTAGCCGCGCTTGAGCGCTTTTTCCAAGTCCCCGCAGTTGCAGATTGACGAAGAGCGCCGGCGTTTCGAGGGTCGTTTGCCGGGCGGCTGCGGCCAAGCGGGCCGATCGCTCGGCGAGATAAGCGCGCAGAGCCTCTGCGGCCGCGTCACCCAGTGGCACGTAGCGCTGCTTCTGGCCTTTGCCGCGCACCAGGATCGCCTCATTGGCCCAGTGAATGTCGTCGAGATTCAACCCGACTAATTCCGCGTTGCGAATGCCACATCCGTAAAGCATTTCGAGGATCGCTTTGTCGCGCGCCGGCCAACTGGCGGCGTTGTCGCCGACAGCGTCGACCACGCGATTCATTTGCTCGATTGACGGCACGCGCGGCAGATGCCTGGGCAAACGGGGAGTGGCTACAAGCGATGCGGCATTCTGCTCGATGCAGCCGGCGCGAGCCAGCCACTTGAACCAGCTACGGATTGCGGCGAGCGCCCGCGCTGCCGAGGCTTTCGATAAGCCGCGCTCATAGAGGGTGCCGAGATAAGCGCGAATGTGGGTGTGCTCGATGCGGTCGACGCTGAGCTTGCGGCGTTCGCCGGCGACCCATGCGGCGAACGAGCGCAGCTCACGCGCGTAGGCGCGTAACGTGTGCGGAGAGGCGCCACGCTCGCCGGCAAGAATGCGCAAATAGTCGTTGACCAATGCGTCGACTGACGTGGCAGCAGCGTGCGCGGCTTGGGCGCTCATTCCTTCGCCTCAGTGACATTCTCGCGGATGACGAGGCGCGGGCCAATTGGCAAGCCAGCCGATTCTTTTTCCTTGGAACCAGGCCGGCGCGTTGCGCGCGGATGATGACTGCGATGCACAGCCTTCAATCTGCCGAGTGCGAGGTGCGTATAAACCTGTGTTGTGGAGATGTCTGCGTGGCCCAACAGCAGTTGAACGCTGCGCAGATCGGCGCCGTGCTCCACCATGTGCGTGGCACAGCTATGGCGCAGGCCGTGCGGGCTGGTGGATTTATTCGAGGTCTTGACGAGCCGCCAGATCCATTGTCGCGTGAGCGGCATGCCCCGCAGCGAGAGAAACAGGCGCGAACGATCCTGCCGTGAAGCCCCGCTCTTGCGCACTGTGCTGATTCCCTCGAGGTGCGGCCGGCCTTCGCGCAGGTACTCTTCTAAAGCTTGCACCGCTGTGCGCCCCAACGGCACAATGCGCTCCTTGTCGCCCTTTCCGCGCACCTGCACGCGTCCCAGGTCGAGCGCGAGATCGCTGGTTGAGAGCGAAGTTACCTCTGAAACGCGGAGCCCGCCGGCGTAGAGCATCTCGAGAATTGCGCGATCACGCAGCGCTGTGGCCTTTCTCTGCGGATGCGATGCGGCCATGGCCGCCCGCTCAAGCATCTCCGCCACTTCGGGCTCGGCCAGCGACTTGGGCAGAACCTTCCAGGTCTTCGGCGAGTCGATGTTGACAGTGGGATCGTGCTTGATGCGCTTGTCGAGCAAGAGCCACTTATAAAAGCCGCGCAGGCAGCTCAGTTTGCGCGCCGCAGAGCGCGAATCGATGCTGTGGGCCCGCAGATGCTCCAGTAACCCGGAGACATCGG